>NZ_JACOQG010000029.1:0-38697 GCF_014297245.1 Blautia difficilis
AATTCTTTTTCGTTCTTTTCTTGATATCCATAAGTCACTCTCCTTTATTACACATTTTATACAATTCCGTAAAAAATATTCAATTAAATAAATTTTCACTTTATCCAATTAAATTATTATTGAATATTTTTTACATTTTCGTCTTGTTTGTTCAATAACATTATACTTCTTTACAATTCAAAATGCAAACCTTATTGAATATTTTGGACGGTTTCGTAAAAAACATTCAATATAAATAGTCCTATATGTAAAAGAGGCAGCTTTCGCTACCTCTCACACCTTATTTCTTATTCTGTTTTTTCTTTTCGATCTATGCATTCATCTCAAATCTGATACCTGGAATCCTTGGCTTTTTTTCATAAAAGCGGCAATCGGCAACGAACAATTGAATACCCGTTCTGCACTTTAGGGCGTGTCTGAAGGATACTTTATGCTATTGTTCGCTCCGCCTGCTTAAAACCCCACAAATAGTCTTCTCAACTTTTTCTGCATCAACAGGTTTTGCAATATGTCCGTTCATTCCTTTTGCCAGTGCTTTCTTTCTGTCTTCCTCAAAGGCATTGGCAGTCATGGCAATGATTGGAATATTTGCTTTGCTCTTATCTGACAAGCCTCGGATTACCTCCGTTGCTTTATACCCATCCATGTTCGGCATCTGAATGTCCATAAGGATCAGGTCATAGGTGCCTGCCGGTTTCTGTTCTATCCTTGCCACACATTGAACTCCATCCTCAACACGATCAATCATAAGTCCCATATCCTCCAGAATAAACTCTGCGATTTCCGCATTCAGATCATTATCCTCTGCAAGCAAAATATGTTTTCCGCTTATTCTATCTGTTTCATCCATACCTATAGATTTTTCCGTATCCTGTTCATAATAACTCTTATCAGCAATCCTGTATTCCAGAGTAACTGTAAATTTACTTCCTTCCCCCAGCTTACTTTCTACTTCAATAGTTCCGTACATCATATCAATATATTTCTTTATGATCGGCATTCCCAGACCTGTCCCCGCAACTTTTCCGGCCGTTGTATTTCGTTCCCTGGCAAAAGCCTCAAAGAGAGATGGAAGGAATTCTTCGCTCATTCCGATACCTGTATCAATTACCTGAGTCCGTATCCGCATATAGTCTTTCCTGTCACAGTCAAGTTCTGTGATCTTTATGGTAACCCTTCCCCCTGAAGCTGTATATTTTACCGCATTGCTGATCAGATTGAGGAAAATTTCCCTGTTCTTTGTCTCATCGCAGATTACGTGCTCATGCTGCACATCATATTCCATCTCAAGGTGAATACCTTTTTTCTCCGCTTCCGCCTGGAAAATTTTGTAAACTCCCTGATAAATATCTCTGATCTTCACATAATCTTCATCCAGTTCCACCTTACCGCTTTCAATCCGGGCCATGTCCAGCACATTATTGATAATAGACAGAAGCAGATTTCCGGACTGTTCCATCTTCTCCTGATAGTCCAGAAGCTTGGGATCTGTCAGTTCCCTTTTTATCAGCTCACTGTATCCCAGCAGGGCATTCATGGGTGTCCGGATATCATGAGACATATTGAAAAGGAAATCTGATTTGGCGGCATTAGCCTTTTCTGCCTGAATCTGGGCTTTTCTTGCTTTCACCATCAGGTAAACTATAATCATTATAATAACCAGAACCGTACTTACAAAACCAATAGAAACTGCTCGCAGGTTATCCTTTATGTATTCTGTCAGAGTGACCTTTCCCGGTTCGTTTTCATATACGCAAAACTGACTGGAAAGTCTGGAAGCAGGCAGAGTCTGAATGGTTTTGTTCAGGATATTCATTAATGTTGTATTGTCCCTGGTGACTGCAAAGCAGGAATCCCCGGATTTCGTAAGAAAAATACTGCGCATTTTGCTGTCTGCCATTGTCTTTAATGACTGTCCTGCCTTCACAACAAAACAGTCTGCCTCACCGCTGTGAACTGCCTTCTCAACCTCATCGGATGAGTCATATTCCTTTATTTTCCAGAAAGGATAGTTAAAAGAAATATACCACTTTCCCAGCAGGTTATTCCTTCTCACTGCTACTGTATTCTCTTTATTTTCATCAAACTTTTTAACACCTGTGAGTACTGCAACATTGACTTCAAAAACAGTATTTGACAATATAACATCGTTTTGCTCAGCTTCATATGGATTCTGATTCATATGAAAAATCATATCAATCCTGCTATCCTTTAATGCCTGTAGCTCTTCCTCCTGGGAATCAAAGCCTGTCAACTGAAATTCTATGTTTTTTTCTCCCAGACAGCCAGAAGCCAGACTAATATAATCGTTAATAATTCCTACCGGTTTCTCTGACTCCGTATCCTCAAGGCTGACACCCACATCATTTTTCAGATATCCAATTCTGACCGCCCCATGCTGTTCCAGCCAGTTCTGCTCCTCATCCGTAAGAGTTTCAAGGGAATTTGCGGAGAGATACCTCTTATAAAGATCGTCTGTATAAAAAGGATTCTCCCTCTCAATCTTCTGCATTGCCTGATCCAGTTCCTCTTTCAGATCCGGGCGTTTTTCGCTGACTGCAAAATAGTTATAGGAGCCGCCGATCAGAAGAGCTGGTGAAATGTTGTCTCTTTCCCATTGTGGAGATTCATTCAAAACAAACCCATCAATTTCATGATTTTTCAATTTCTGACGGACATCGTCTACATCGATAATATCAACCTGCTGCGTGTTTACTCCATGGCTTTTTTCCCACTCATGAAACATTTCGGCAGAAAGTGTATCCGGCATCATCCCGATTCTCTTCTCATTTAATGTAGTCAGATTTGAAACAGAGATGTCTGTATTGGATGGATTCACATACAGGTAATATCTATCCTCTCCCATAGGCAACGCTGAAAAAAGCATGGAAGTGGAGCGTTCCTCTGCATAGGAGATACCTCCCAGCAGATCGATCTGTCCTTTTTTCAGCATGCTCATCAGTTCTGCCCAGCTTCCATCCACATATTCATATTTCCAACCGGTATGCGCAGCTACTGCCTGTTGGTATTCGTAGCTGTAGCCTCTCCTCTGACCGTCTGATCCTGTGGTATTATAGATTCCTTCATACCAACCTACTCTGATTGTCCGAGTTTTTTCTTTCTCTGCTGATACAGGAAAGGGAAGCACAGTAACATATAAAACAAGGCATAATAAAATGCAGATATATCTCTGTACATTTAACTTAAACTTTTTCATTTACCTGTTATCCTTCTCACGCTGCTTTAAAACCAGTGCATACACATCCGGCCATTTTTTCTCTAACTGCTCATCCAAAAGTCGCCTGCGCTCCTCGAACATCGCCACCAACTCCGGATGCTCTTTCAGCATCTGTTCCCGGAGTTTCTTTCGATGCTTCTCAAAACGTACGGTCAGTTCCTGTTCATCCTGTCCTGAAATCTTTACAATTTCTTTGATATGCTCTTCCAGATGCTCAATCCATGCATCTGCATCAAGTTCATCCATATGATTCCACTGACCATGGAGCAGTTCCTGCATATCTCCGTTCTCTTTCAGCTGTTCAATCTGCAGACGGATCTGTTTCTCTATCTCTGCCTCGGAATCAGAACCAAAAGCCCAGACAAATTCCTGTACACTGTTGTCCACACGCTTTCTGAACGGAGAACGTTCTGTATTATCTACATTGCCCTTCAAAGGATAAGGATAATGGATTCCCATATCCTTCAATGCAACATGTATGGTCCGGCGTACACGCCCCTCTTCGATCAAAAATCCAAGTCCAAGTGCACGCATCTGTTCATTCAGCTCAGCGATATGCTCTGTTATGTAGAAACGAATTTCTCTTGCCTTCAGAGAACGGTACAGAATTGCAAGCCTGTCCGCAGCCGTAACATCAATACTGCCAATCCCGCTGGCATCCAGAATTACTGCTTTGGTATCCGGTCCAATGGCATTCTCAATATCCTGCTGTAAAATATCTATATTTGCAAAAAACAGGCTGCTGCTGAATCGGTAGATCACCACGCCCTCAATCTCGCAGTTATGCAGGCTTTCCGTAAGATCCTCGAAATGCCTGTGTCCCGGCTGCACTCCCAGAAAACAGCGTGCCGGTTTCGCAGTACGGATGATCATCTCTGCAAAGGAGAGAATAATACCGATCAATACTCCATTGATGGTGCCAAGCATCAGCACTCCCCAGAATGCGCCCCAGTAGATCAGGCATTCCTTTTTGCTGATTTTCCTCAAACGTACAGCCAGATCAAATTCCGTTGCCCCCAGAAGTGAGGATATCACAATTGCAGTCAGCATGGGAACCGGCAGATAAGCGATCAGCCCGGTTGCTCCCAGAAGCACAAAAATCATGGAAATTCCTGCAACAATTCCTGTCAGCTGTGTTTTTCCCTGGTACTGTTCACTGATAGCGGTACGTGACACCGAACCATTGATCGGACAGCAACCTGTCAGAGCTGCTGCCAGATTTCCCATGGAAAAGGCTACCAGCTCCTGATTGGCATTTACCCTGTAACCATTTTTCTGTGCGAAGCTATTCTCGCCAAGCAAAGTTTCCGCCATGATCACTACAGCAATAGACAGACTGTAGATAACTGCTTCCTTCAGACCGATGGCAGAGAAGTCAGGAATACTCCATACAGGCAGCCCAGGTTCTACTGCATCCAGTGTGCGGATTCCCCAGTTGGAAATCGGGACGAAATAGGATAATAATACACCTGCCACCATCAGAACTACTACCATAGGAAACTTAGGCATGATTTTTTTCATCACCAGAAGAATGGCCAGAGAAACCAAACCTAAAATCAAGGAAGGCAGATTGATCTGTCCCAATGTAGCCCAGATATGCTCTGCCAGCTCCGGCAACTCTCCGGTTCCTGCAGTTCCGCCCATTAATTTGGGCACCTGCATGAGAATAATTGTGGTACAGATACCTGTGATAAAGCCTCCCATTACAGGTGCGGAAATATAGTTTACCAGTTTTCCAGCTTTAAAAAATGCAAATATAAACAGCCAGACTGCCACAAAAAATGTCAGCACCGGCACAACCGCCATGGCCTGTTTCGAACCACTCTGGATTCCCATGTCCACCAGTGCTGCCCCAACCAATGCCGCTGGTGCTGCATCCACCCCGAAGATGAACTGGGGTGATGTGGAAAACAGCCCAAACAAAATGATCGGGAATACAGATCCGTACAGTCCATAAACCGCCGGCAGCCCCGCAATCTGGGCATAGCCCATGGAAATCGGGATCGAGACAGCCATAATAATCAGCCCGGTGAGGATGTCCTTTGATAAATTTTTTCTGTCGTAATTTCGCAATGTTTTGGCTAACTCCATCTGCATTTGTTTTATGTTCCTCCGTTTATAACTGTTCTCTGACTAACATTAAAGCATATCCCAGAAGATTGTTGCCTTTCCATTTGCTTCGCTCAAACCTGTTTGGATCTCCCATGGATAAACCTATTCCCCAGATTTGATCTTTTACTGCGCATTCAGCTAACACAGCATCACCTGTATCAACAAGTTGTCGTTTTAAATAGCCATTTTCTTCATCTGGGTTATGGAAACATATAACGTTCATTGCGTTTCACCTGCTTTCTTTTCATAAAATCATTTAATTTAGATAAATCACAGTTCTAATTTTCTCTATGAATTTGCACTGCTCTCAAACCTCAAATATTGAAATAAATGATCTGCGAATCACTTATGCAATTTCGCAAGTTGTATTTACTCCTCTATACTAACACAAAATGCAGAAATCTGCATCCACAATATGTCTGCACTCACATTCAAGAATTGGATGTTCGCTACTTTGCTCACACTTTTTAAAATTTCAGATTCCCTTCACAATCTCATACAACGCCTCCACACTGCTGGGCAGTACTGCTTCGTCGATCTGGAACTGGTTGTGGTGGAGGGGGTGGCTTTTTCCAGGGATTCCGGCCAGGAATACGGCGAAGAGGCCTTTTGTTTCGCGGAAATAACGGTAAGCATTATCTCCGGAAAGGAATAATTCATCTTCGCCTTCCAGAATAAAGCGGTTTCCGAAAATCTTATTTCCCACCTGACACGCAATATCCACCAGCCCATCATCATTGGCAAAAGGATAGACTGGTTCTTTGGGGAAATCCATGGTAATCTGTGTGCCGGTCTGCTGCCCGATCTCCACCAGCTTCTCTTCCAGCTCTTTTTTCAGGGCATGATAAGTTTCCTCATAAGCTGCGCGGATATTTCCGTTCATTACTACATGATCTGCAATAATGTTGGTATATTTACCTCCCTGCACAGTTCCGATTCCCAGAATATATTTTCCAACATCCGGATGTTCTCTGCCAAAGTTCTCATTCAGATCATGAATGGCATTGATGACCTGAGCTGCCCCATAGATACTGTCTATGCCTTTCTGCGCTTCACACCAGTGGCTGGATTTCCCCCGGACATGAAGCTCCATACTATTGATCATAGAAGAAGCCTGTCCCCGATGGACTGCCATTCCAAAAGGCAGATCAGAGGCATAATGAAACATGACAAAGGCATCCGGCCTGGGCTCCTCCATAGCCCCTGCCTGCAGCATCCGTCTGGCTCCTTCCCCGATTTCCTCTGCCGGCTCAAAGAGAAAACGTACCCTCACTGGGAAATCCTCCTGCTCTTTGGCCACAATCTTTGCCAAGATCAGGGCAGATGCAATAATGCAGTCGTGTCCGCAGGCATGCATACAGCCATTGTCTGCTGCATAGGGCAAACCTGTTTTCTCTGTTATGGGAAGAGCATCCATCTCTGCCCGGACTACTACCATCTTTTCCCGCTTCTGTAGACCTGGCAGCTCTGCTATCAGTCCTGTTGGAGGGACTTCCGTAATGGTATATCCCAGTTTTTCCAGATAACGCCTTATATATGCGGAGGTCTCATATTCCTGCAGGGCAAGCTCCGGATATTGGTGGAAATGCCGCCTCAGCTGTATCAGTTCCTGTGTAAAATTTTCTATCTGCATAATTTCTCCTGTCTGTTATCAATATTTTATAGAATACTGCTATAACTGTTTTTTACCTGTATATACATGATGCTATAGAGAAAGGCTGCCGGAATATCCATTCTGATATTTCGACAGCCTTTTACGTGCTGTATAACCTTATCGCACATCTCCCACAAAAAACAACGCCATAGTTCCCGGGCCTGAATGTGCACCGATGGTAGCACCTACCTGGTTAATAATGATGTTCTTTATATTATATTTTTCCTTCACCTTTTCCGCAACATACTGTGCATCCTGTTCGCAGTCGCCATGACTGATAAAAATAGTATCGCAGCCCGCTCCAAAGCTTCCGATTTTTTCATCCATCAGCTTTACCAGCTCCTGAAGTGCTTTCTTTCTACCGCGGACTTTACCGATTGCGGTCAGTTTGCCCTCATTATCTACATGAAGCACAGGTTTGATATTTAACATGCTTCCTACAATTGCAGTTGTTTTGGAAACACGTCCCCCTCTGTATAAATGGTTCAGATCATCCACAGTAAACAAATGTACCATTTTCAGCTTGTTTTTCTCTACCCAGTCTGCAACATCCTCCATTGTCTGGCCCAATTCTTTTTTCTGTTGTGCCAGCCATACCAGAAGTCCCTGTCCCAGAGAAGCAGAAAGAGAATCTACCACTATAATCTTCCGATCCGGATATTCCTCCTGCAGTTCATCTGCTGCAATCCTTGTACTATTGTAGGTTCCGCTTAAACCTGAAGAGAAAGCAATATGCAGTATATCCTTGCCTTCCTTCAGATATGGCTCCATAAACATTTTAGCTGTCTCTGGATTTACCTGTGCAGTGGTGGGCATGGCACCCTTTCTCATAGCTTCATAAAACTCATGCACCGGCAGAAAATTCTCATGAGTATAATTCTGTCCATTCATGGAATAACTCAGATAGGTGCAGCCTACCTGGTGCTCTTCCAGATACTGATCCGGGAGATCCGCATTATTGTCTGTGGTAATCACATAATCTCTCATATTCTCCATCCTCTTTTTTCTTTTTATTATCAATGGGATATTCCTTTAAATTGTACCATGTACAGCTGTGTTTCTCAATACAAACTGTTATTCTGTTCTATTTTTCATTACTTCCTTTATGGCAGCCTGAAGCTGATTATCTTCATCATGTGTGATTTCATCTCTGGTCTTATTCAGCAGGTTATTATCCAGAGAAACCTCTATATCCGGTTTGATCCCGATTTTATTAATATTATTTCCCTTAGGTGTATAATAATTGGCAATGGTAAGCTTCACTGCACTTCCATCGTTCAACTGACGGATAGACTGTACTACCCCTTTTCCATATGTAGTAGTGCCCACAATGGTTCCGATTCCATAATCCTGCACAGCTCCTGCAAAAATCTCCGATGCACTGGCGCTGCTTTCATTAACCAGAACAGCCAGAGGAAGCTGCAGTTCATTTTCTCCATCGCATTTTTCTTCTGTACGGTTTCCTTCTTTATCTTCTGTATATACAATCAATCCCTCAGGCAAAATATCCCGCAGGATTTCGCAGACAGAATCCAACAGACCGCCAGGATTATCCCTAAGGTCTACGATCAGCTTTTCCATCCCCTGGGAATCCAGATCTGCAAAAGCCTTTCTGTACTGTTCGGCAGTTACACCTGCAAATTCTGTAATACGGATATATCCAATCTGATCCTCCAGCATTTCATGGAACACGTAAGGAAGCTCCACATCTGTAATGGAAACTGTAAGCTCCATAGCTTCCTTTACCCCTTCCCGATGAACAGTAAGAACAATACTGTCTTTGTCAGAATTTTTAACCAGTCCAGCCACATCTGAGACTTCCATATCTGTAATGTCCTCACCGTCAACAGCACTGATAATATCCCCTTCCTTCAGTCCTGCTTCTTCCCCGGGGCCACCTTCATAGCATTTTTCCACACGTACGCCGCCCTCTTTATTCTTGGACATCAGGATACCGATTCCCACATAGGAACCCTGATTGGAGGTATTCTCCGCCTCATATTCCTCTGCAGTATAATACCTGGAGTAGGGATCATCCAGGCCATAGAGCAAACCTGTATACAATCCTTCCTTCAGTTTCTCCTCATCCTTATCTCCCAGATAATATTGATCGATCATGCTTTCCAGATATGTGAGTTTTTCCGTACATTTCCGATCTCCAAGTACTGTATCTCCCCTGAAATAATTCACTCCTGTATAAACCCCGGTGCTTACACAGGCAGTAATCAGGACTCCTGCCAGTGCTCCTTTCCAGAATTCTCTGTTCTTCATGTTCTGTCTCCTGTTTTTTATTTTCCCGCCTTCTGCCAAAGTCCCCACCCACTGCTTATTGCTTATTGCTTTTCATACCCCCGCAGGGGACTTGCTTGATTCGGTTAAAAAAGGCTGCCG
This sequence comes from Blautia difficilis, assembly GCF_014297245.1. Classification (NCBI taxonomy): domain Bacteria; kingdom Bacillati; phylum Bacillota; class Clostridia; order Lachnospirales; family Lachnospiraceae; genus Blautia; species Blautia difficilis. The sequence continues at coordinate 9,396 of NZ_JACOQG010000029.1, forward strand.
TTTTCCGTCCGGCAGCCTGACCTTTTCTCACTGTTCTCAGTAACAATTGTCATACTCGTAAGTGTTTTCTTGTTGTAAAGAAGCTTCCTATTAATCCAATGCCTATTCCCAGCCCCAGGCTGATCGGCAGCAGAGTCCGGTACATCTCCAGAACAGGAATAAAATCCACCACTCCGGTCAGTACATTAAATTTATTCAGAATATAGGAGATTGCTGCATTATATCCAAAATACAGGCCAATCAGCGGAATTGCTGCCCCAATAATTCCAAGTACGATTCCTTCCAGCATAAAGGGAGCCCGGACAAAGGAATCTGTGGCACCTATGTATTTCATAATCCCGATTTCATCCTTGCGGACTGCAATACCAACGGATATGGTATTGCTGATCAGGAAAACAGAAATAACAAGAAGAAGTGCAATGATCGCGATGGAAACATAGGATACCAGCTTATTTATGTTTCCCAGTGTTTTGGCAGCTTCTTCTGACTGATTTACCATTCTGACATGTTCCAGACTTTGGATATAGGAAACCAGTTCTGTCTGTTTGGTAATATCATTCATATAAACCCGGTAATTGGCTGAATTTGCCAGAGGATTGTCATCCTTAAATCCGTCTGCTGCATCAGAACCCTGGAAATATTTGTCTTTATACTCTTTCCACGCATCCTCTGCTGACTGGAACTCAATCTTCTCCACTTCCGGACGGGCTTTGATCTGCTTTCCTACTGCTTTCATCTGCTTACTATTGGTCCCTTCATCAAAAAATACTGTGACCGGAACCTCTGACTCTACTTTATGTGCAATATTATTTACATTATTTACAATGGAGAAAAAAATTCCAAACAGAAAAATGCAGGCAGCCATAGTGATAATAGATGCCAGGGAAAACATCCAGTTTCTTTTTATGTTTTTGATACCCTGCTTCAGGGTATACCATATTGTACTAGGCCTCATGATATTCTCCCTCTTTCTCGTCGCTTATTATGGAACCCTCATGCATGGTTACTACCCTCTTACGCATGGCATTTACAATTTCCTTATTGTGTGTTACTACCAGAACTGTAGTTCCTCTGTCATTGATCTGCTCCAAAAGCTTCATGATCTCTTCAGAAGTTTTTGGATCCAGGTTTCCGGTAGGTTCATCTGCCAGAAGAATATCCGGGCGGTTTACCAGTGCTCTTGCCAGGGCTACCCTCTGCTGTTCTCCACCGGAAAGCTCATCAGGAAAGGATTTGTATTTGCCGGCCAGACCAACTTCCTGAAGAACCTCAGGTACACGTTTACGGATCACACGGGTGGGACGGTTGATCACACGCTGTGCAAAGGCTACATTTTCATATACATTTCTGTCCTTCAGTAATCGGAAATCCTGAAAAACTACACCAAGCTTCCTGCGATATTTTGCAACTCTCCTGTGCTTCATTCCCTCCAGGCGTTCACCACTTACAATTGTCTGTCCGGATGTGGAATCCAGTTCCTTCATGAGAAGCTTGATCATCGTTGTTTTACCTGAACCACTGCTTCCTACTACGAATACAAATTCACCTTTGTCTACGTGCAGGTTTACATGGTTCACGGCAGGAAGTCCGGGCCCATAGGATTTACTTACATCTATCAGATCTATCATTTATTCATTCCTCCAGTGGGGTTATTAATCTTTTCGTAACATTATTGTAATATATGTTTTGTCATTTGGCAAGAGGATTCTTGGTGTTTCATAGATTGTTCATATTTTTTGTCACAGTCTACTCCAATAAAGCTCCGGATATGTGACCGGATATTGACTTTTACATAAATACTGCCTGCAGATAAATACACTGCAGGCAGGTAAAGACCAATCATTTTTATTCTGCGTTATCAGTATTCCAGAGTCTCCATATATTTCATATATCGCACTACCATCAGGGCAATCTTAAAGGTGATGGCATCCTCGAATACTCTAAGGTCAAGTCCTGTGCTCTTCTGAAGTTTATCCAGACGGTAAACCAGAGTATTTCGATGAATATAAAGCTGTCTGGAGGTCTCAGAAACATTCAGACTGTTTTCAAAGAATTTATCAATGGTTACAAGAGTTTCTTCGTCAAAATCGTCCGGAGACTTTCCGCCAAAGATCTCTTTGATAAACATTTTACACAGCGGTATAGGAAGCTGATAGATCAGTCGTCCGATTCCCAGGGAACTGTAGGCGATCACTTCCTTATCTCCAAAGAAGATCTTTCCTACATCCAGAGCCATTCTGGCTTCTTTGTATGAACGTGATACTTCCTTCAGTTCATTGACAATGGTACCGTATGCCATATGAGTCCTGCCGTCATTTCCCATTCCCAGTGTATCCAGAATAGTATGAGCCAGAGCATCCATCTCTGGATAATTTTCGCCCTCATCCAGTTCCTTGACTACAATGATACTCTTCTCATCCACTGCTGTAATGAAATCCTTGCTCTTACCGCCAAAGAGACTCTTTACACTCTCCATGGAGCTGTGATCCTTCTCCTGAGGCATTTCCAGGATCATAACCACACGGCGCACATCTGCCTCTATGTGTAATTTCTTCGCACGGTTATAAATATCCACCAGAAGAAGATTATCAAGAAGAAGGTTCTTGATAAAGCTGTCTTTATCAAAACGTTCTTTATATGCTATGATCAGATTCTGAATCTGGAATGCAGCAAGCTTACCTACCATATAGGTATCCTCATCATCGCCGTGTGCTACCAGAATATATTCCAGTTGATAGTCATCGCACACCTTAAAATACTGAAATCCCTTTACCAGCTGGCTGTCAGCCTGGGATTCTACAAAAGCCTGTACATCTGCTGCTGCGATGGAAAAATCCGCAAAAGTGCTGGCCAGTACTTTGCCCTCTGTGTCAATAACACAAAATTCCGTTCTTGATATTTCTTTTAATCCTTCCAGAGTATTTTGAAGCACCTGATTCGATATCATCCCAATTCAATCCCTTCTCATCTACAGTTTATTTTTCTATTTTGCCGTTCTGTTTTACTATAAATATTTCTCTCTAGGTTATATTTTAATACAAAATCACCAAAATAGAAAGAGGGAAAATAAAAAAACTTACAATTTTTTGCATGTTTTTTTTTATATTTTGCTCAGTTTTATCTTCTGATATAAGATTTTCTATAGCTTTACCGGTTTTTTTCTATAAATCCCTCTCCATGGACTTCTCTGGCATCCGTTACGATCACAAATGCCTGAGGGTCAATTTCATCTACTTTTTCCTTGAGCATGACAATTTCCTTTTTATTTACCACTACAAAAAGCATAAGCTTATCCTGTCCGGAATACATCCCCTTCACATTAATCCCTGTAGCTCCCCGGTCCAGATCTTCCATGATCATTCCGGCAATTTCCTCCGGCTTTTCTGTGATAATATAGACAGCCTTGGAGAATTTCAGGCCTTCTATCAGTCCATCCGATACTTTTGTCACAAGGTACACTGCTATAATGGCATAAAGGGCCTTATGGATTCCGAATACATACATACCCACAACAACCACTGCCCCGTCAATAATCTGCATGATCTGAGAAATGGAATAATGCTGAAGAAAGTTCTGGATAATAGCAGCCATCATATCTGTTCCGCCTGTAGTTCCGCCTCCCAGGAAGACCAGACCAATCCCCACTCCCTGGATCACGCCTCCATAGAGTGCTGCCAGAAGCAGGTCATCCCCGGCCAGATGAAATACCGGCTGTATTGCCAGCCATACAGACAGTGATATTTCACCCAGAATTGCCTTCTTTATAAAAGAAAAGCCTTTGACCCTCCATGCAATAAAAAACAGGGGAATATTCAGGACACAGTTGGTCACCCAGAGGGGAATCCCACCGTTCACCATTCCCTTTGTCCAGGCTTTTATAATAATTGCGATGCCGGAAAATCCACCTGTTACCATTCCCGATGCATCAAACACCGAATTGATAGCCAGTGACATCAGTCCTGTACCTACAATGATCATCAGATATTCCAACCAGAGGGGTTTTCTGCCCTGCATACTTGATTTTTTTGAATTCATATTACTCCTCTCTGTTTTTACTTTAACACTGCGCCGTATTATTTTCTCTACAAATTACAAGAACGGCAGCAGATCCGGTTAAGGACTGCTCCCGTTCTTATTATGGCTTATGATTCATAAACCAAACAATATATGCCATTATTTTTTCTCAGGCTTATTGATAAAATTTACAAAATGATAACTCTCCATTATCTGGAAGTATTTCACAATTCTTGGATATAAAGGCTCTGCCTTTTCTCCGAATTCTTTTTTTACCAGTGCTGCAATCTCTGTCACTGTTTTCTCACCATCTATGAGTGGCCAGATAAATGTGCCATTGTCATCCAGATGTATCTTCGTATATCTGGGTTTTCCAAACAGCTTCTGGGCAATCGTGTTAAACGCGCCCTTATTCTCTATTTCCAGCACCATTCTCCCCCTGATATCCGTATGCCAGCGAAGCTGTGCACTGCGCTCAGGAATGAGATCCAGATAATTGATCTGTATTTCTTTTTTCTTTTTACTCATTTAGATATTATCATCCCCGCCTGATCAGGCTTTCTTCTTATTCCAGATACTGAATTTCAGAAGGCTTAAGATCATAAGTAACATCAGGATCACACCGCCTGCATTACCAAGGTTAATGCTTCCGGAGAGATCAAATACACTGCTTACGTTTACTACTGCAAGGATTGCAAGAAGGATACCTACAAGACCTTCACCTGCGATCATACCTGCACAGTAAAGTGTACCGTCTGTTGCCTGTTCTTCTTTTTTCTTATCATCAACATTCTTTCTTCCGTCAACGAACATACGAACAACACCACCGATCATGATAGCAGCGTTGAGGTAGATTGGAAGGTAAAGACCGATAGCAAATGGCATAACCGGAATTCTTAAGATTTCCAGACCAATTGCAAGGAATACACCGATAAATACCAGTGTCCATGGAAGCTTGCCGCCCATGATACCTTCTACGATCATCTTCATCAGAGTTGCCTGAGGAGCAGGTACTTCTGCACTTCCGTATCCCCATGCAGTATTCAGAAGATAAAGAACACCACCGATAGCAAGACCGGAAGCAACAACACCGATAAGCTCACCGATCTGCTGTTTCTTAGGAGTTGCACCAAGAAGATAACCTGTCTTTAAATCCTGTGAAGTATCACCTGCGATCGCTGCTACGATACAGATTACGGAACCAATAGCAATTGCTGCTTTCATTCCGTTGATACCGGTATTGCCGGATGCTTTGATAATCATTGTTGCGATCAGAAGTGTAGCGATAGCCATACCTGATACAGGGTTGTTTGAGCTTCCTACAAGACCAACCATACGGGAAGATACAGTTGCAAAGAAGAAGCCGAAGATTACGATAATCAGCGCACCGATCGGGTTAACCGGGATAGCCGGAACAAGCCAGATGATTGCAACCATTGCCACAATACCGATCAGGATAACGTTCATTGGAAGATCCTGTGCAGTTCTTTCTGTACTTGTATTCTTGCCACCCTTCATGCTCTTCATGGAATCACGGAAGGTTGTAATGATCAGAGGCAGGGATTTGATCAGGGAAATAATACCACCTGTTGCGATAGCTCCTGCTCCGATATATTTTACATAAGTACTCCAGATTTTAGCTGCTCCGCCTGCTGCATAAAGAGCAGAAATTGTTTCTGTTCCGGGATACATAACTGTATCAGCTCCGAACAGACAGATTACCGGAATCAGCACCATCCAGCCAATAAGAGAACCAACAAACATAAAGGATGCGATTCTTGGTCCTACGATATATCCAACACCGAGAAGTGCAGGATAGCATTCCATACCAATTTCACCTTTGAATCCTTTAAATGCTACTGCAACGTCTGCAGGGATTACCTTTAAACCGTCAACGACAAATTTAAAGATCGCTGCGATTCCCATACCTGAGAATACTGTCGCAGCGTTTGCACCACCCTCTTCACCTGCAAGAAGAACATCTGCGCAGGCAGTTCCTTCCGGATAAAGAAGTGTTGCATGCTCTTTTACGATCAGTGCGTTACGAAGTGGTACCATAAAAAGTACACCAAGAACACCACCGCAAAGTGCGATTAATGTGATTTCCACGATACCCGGCATTTCACAAAGTCCTTCTTCTGCCCAGAGGAACAGAGCAGGCATTGTGAAAATTGCACCGGCTGCCAGTGATTCACCGGCTGAACCGATTGTCTGGACCATGTTGCTCTCCAGAATGGAGTTCTTTTTCATGATCTTGCGGATTACACCCATGGAAATAACTGCTGCCGGAATGGAAGCAGACACAGTCATACCAACACGCAGACCAAGATAAGCGTTGGCTGCACCGAAGATGACTGCAAGGATAACACCCATAATAATGGATGTCACCGTAAATTCCGGTGTGATTTTCTCAGCCGGGATATACGGTTTGAACTCTTTGTTTTCGTTCATAATTTCCTCTCCCTTAAATGAATGAATTTATAACAAAAGATATTATATCTAAATTCACACAAAAAATCAAGGATTTAAACCTATATTTTTGTACATCTTCAACGCATTGTCAAGGCAGCAAGGTAGTGCGGCAAAGTTTCATATCATCTATCCGTCACTGTCAAGCTGTTTGGTCAGATATTGCCCTACAATCCTGGAAAATTTCGAAATATCCCGGATATAGGCAAAATCTTTTCCAAATATTTTTTTCTCTGTAGCCAGATCTTTCTCTTCACCTGCGAAAACTCCCAGCACACTGACCCCCTGATTTCTCAGATTTCTCACCTCTGTAGCAGTATCCTTGACCGCATATTTTCCCATATATGGCTGGGGATTTCTGGCATGGGGACGATTTACGACCACATCATAGGGCCTTCCATCACTCAACAGGATCAGAATTTTCTTCTCTTCCGGCCGCTGAAGAAGCCCATATCCGACTGTTTTTACAGCAAGGCCGTCACGATTATTGGAAGAAGTTACGTAATTAAATATATTTTCATTTGCAGAACGGGGATCGTCATATTCCCGGAATCTGTGCAGGATCGTGTAATCCCAGAAGGTACAAAAGCTCATTACCCTGTGAGGCAGATTTACATTGCTTAATGCTTCACTGATGATGTAGGCCTGTAATGCCACATCTCCCTGCCTGGACATCTGGGAACCGCTGGCATCGATCAGCACATCTACTACAAAATCAGATGCATCAGATTTCAATTCTCTTTTAAACAGATTTGCTTCACTGCTTCTGCCCACACGCCAGAGTCTGGACGGAATGATCGTTCCTCTGTCTGACAGTACTTCCTGCGTCTCGCTTTTCAGCACCAGCGTCTTTCGCAAAAGATCTGTGAGGGATGCGATGTTCTGCTTTACGATCCTGTGTTTGTCATGGTAGAGCCAAATATTCTTATTCTTTAATCGCACTGCATATTCGTACTGATAGTTTCGTTTGACCGGATTCTTAAGAATTCCTTCTGTAAAATAAAGGCTGCAGTCTCTGTGAAGTTCCCTGCACATCAGATAATTCATTCGCTTCTCTTCTGCAGGAGTGAGATAAGTTTTTCCGAAATTCAACTCTACATAGGTGTATGCTTTCTCAAGTTCTTCCTCTGTGAGAATTGTAATCTTGTGTTTGGCCTGGCGTTGTTTTTCCATTTCTTCAGTGACAGCAGTGTTTTCCATGTCCGTAATCTTATTTGTCATCTGTTCGATGTAACTCTCCAGAGCTTCCTCATAAAGTTCTTCTGTGAGAAAATCTTCCCAGTCGTATTCTGTCAGTTCTTCCATGGTGACTGCCATAACCTGTTCCAGTGTTCCATGATCTTTCTCAAAATTCGGATCAATGATAGTGTTGTAAAGACTGTCAATAATACGGATCAGTTCTACAGTGTCTGCAGCTGTTCTGGCTTTGTAAACCATGTGGCGGATTTTTCGAAGACGCTCTTCTACATAATGGTTTCCATTCTGCAAACGGTCACGCAGGATGGCAATCTTCAGGCGACCGAGAATATCTCCGTATGCGGGCATCTGTTCAAACTCCTGATCCAGGATATCCTCGAATGCTTCCTTCTGCATCTCCCGGACTCCCGGACGCTCCTGACAGATTTTGTCCCCGATTGCTTCTTCTACACATAGCTGTGCTACTGCAGTCAGTTCTCCTTCTCCTGCCTGACAGAAGACTTTTTTTACCAGATATAAACCAAGCAGATTCCTGTCATAATATTTCGCCAGAGCGCCCTGCTTGATGCCGTCATACAGAGCGATTGCTTTTGAGCGCAGATACAGGGAAACATCTACTTTCATATTTAATGTGTAATCCCCGCTGATAGTCCAGAGGAGATTGCGGATCCTGTTTTCCAGTTCCAGACGGTAATCATCGATTTCTACGATTTTCTCATCTTTCATATACATCATCCCTTGTCCAGTCTGCCGGAATTCTGGTTTTCACAATATCCTCTACGATTTCTTTCTCGAAAATATCGAAGGTCTTGTTCACCACCCCCATAGTAACCGCTTTTCTCGGAGAAAGTCCGGTTTCTACAATCTTCATGGCTGCAAGGAGACCTCGCAGATCCAGAGGTTTGGTGGAAATTTCACTGTTTGTGGCTTTAAGTTGAAGATCCAGGAATACTCCGATAAACTGTGTTCTGGCGTTTTCTTTTATATTTGGGAACATCCGGCGGAAAATAAATTCCAGGGATTCTTCAGTCTGAGCCGGCATATCAATGACCAGAAATCTGGATACCAGCGCTTCATTAAGTTCTTTGGTTCCTGCATAACCGTAATTCATGGTTCCGATAAAACGGGCAGCCGGATGAAGATCAATTTTGTCATAGCCCGGGACATCGATGGAACGGCGATAATCCAGGGTTGCATGGAGAACGGAAACTGCATCGTTCTTTGCCATATTGATTTCGTCGAGGATTCCGAAACCACCGTATTCTGCACACTGATAAATAGTTCCTTTGCGAAGCTTAACTTCGTTGTCCACGAAAGTGTCTGTGCCGATCAGATCTCCGCTGTTTGTATTTACATGAAAGGAAACATTGTATGCGGGACGGTTGAAAATATATGCCAGGTTCTCTGCAAGGATATTTTTTCCTGTTGCCTTCGGACCGGTGAGTAACAGGTTCTCCCCTTTGAGCAGTCCGGCAATGGCCATTTCCAGAATGTCTTTTCCATAAAATGGAATGGATGGTTTCACAATCCTGCCTGCTGTCTCCGGTACCACCTCATACTGGCTGCGGAATTCTTCTACTCTCTTTATCAGTTCAGGAGCTACCTGCTGCTCCTCCAGAAATTTTAGTTCTTCCATTTAGTTCTCCTTTATATAACTATTATAGTCCAGTTTGTGTTATAGAAAAAGGCCGCTTATCTTTTACAGATTCACGACCCTTTTATTATAGCATTCTTCTTTATACTTTTACAATATTATACTTCAAATACAAGATCTCCATATGAAGGCATCGGCCACATTTCCTTATCTACGATCATTTCCAGTTCATCCACCGGCTCACGTAAAGCTTCCATTGCAGGAACCACCTTTTCTCTGCAGAATACGGCTCTGTCCCGTCCCTCTGCATATTCCGGGATCTTCTCAACCAGTTTGCTCAGCTTACTCATGGCACTGTTTGCAGCCTTTAAGAGTTTTGACGCTTTCTTGAGCAGGTCAAGCTGTACACTTACATCGATCAATCCTTCGCCCGCTGTTTTCACTGTATTGATAGATTCGCCAAGAACAGTGGTATATCTGATAACTGCCGGGATGATCTGCTTGGTTGCCATGTCGATCATTGTCTTTGCTTCAATATTGATTGCTTTAGAGTAAATCTCATATTTAATCTCTGCGCGTGATTCAAGCTCAGCTCTTGAGAATACATCAAAAGATTCAAAGAGTTTCACTGCCTTCTCTGTAGTAAGTGCAGGGATTGCATCCACCATGCTCGGAAGGATCGGAAGTCCGCGGCGTTTAGCTTCTTTCTCCCATTCCGGCGCATAGCCGTTTCCGTTAAATACGATCTTCTGGTGATCTGTGGCATATTCTTTGATCAGGTCATGTACCGCCAGTTCGAAATCAGGAGCTTTTTCCAGGCGGTCACATACTTCCTTAAATACTTCTGCCGTGATCGTATTCAGGACTACGTTACATGCGGAAATAGAATCTCTTGAGCCCACCATACGGAATTCAAATTTATTTCCTGTGAAAGCAAAAGGTGAAGTACGGTTACGGTCTGTAGCATCCTTCATGAAATCAGGCAGAGTCTTAACACCTGTTTCCAGCTTACTTCCCTTTTTACTGTGAGTTGCTGTTCCTGTGCTGACCAGCTGCTCCAGAACATCCTCAAGCTGCTCTCCAAGGAATACGGAAATCACTGCCGGCGGTGCCTCATGGCCGCCAAGTCTCTGGTCATTTCCCACATCTGCCGCAGATTCACGCAGAAGATCTGCATGTTCATCTACTGCTTTCAGGATACAGGTAAGGACCAGAAGGAACTGAATATTTTCATGAGGTGTTTTGCCCGGATCCAGAAGATTGATTCCGTCATCTGTGGTAAGAGACCAGTTGTTATGCTTACCGGAACCGTTCACACCTGCAAATGGTTTCTCATGAAGGACACAGCGCATTCCATGGCGGCTGGCAACCTTTTTAAGAATACGCATCATCATCTGGTTCTGGTCTGCTGCGATATTGACCGGTGCATAGATCGGTGCAAGCTCATGCTGTGCAGGGGCAACCTCATTATGCTGTGTCTTTGCAGGGATTCCAAGCTTCCAGCATTCTTCATTTACCTCTTTCATGTATGCGGAAATTCTCTGACGGATACTTCCGAAGTAATGGTCATCCATTTCCTGTCCCTTCGGAGGCATGGCACCAAAAAGAGTTCTGCCTGTATAGATCAGGTCCTTTCTCTGAAGCCATTTCTCTTTATCGATCAGGAAATATTCCTGCTCTGCTCCTACTGACGGAGTTACCTTCTTGGAAGTTGTATTTCCAAAAAGTCTCAGCAAACGGAGTGCCTGGGTGTTGATTGCTTCCATAGAACGAAGAAGTGGTGTCTTCTGGTCAAGTGCTTCTCCTGTATAGGAACAGAATGCAGTAGGAATACAGAGTGTTCCGCCTGCTGCATCATGACGCACAAAAGCCGGTGATGTACAGTCCCATGCTGTATATCCTCTTGCCTCAAAAGTAGCTCTTAATCCACCTGACGGGAATGAAGAAGCATCCGGCTCACCTTTGATCAGTTCTTTTCCGGAGAAAGACATCAGAACTTTGCCATTATCCATCGGAGCAGTGATAAAAGCATCGTGTTTCTCTGCTGTCACGCCGGTAAGGGGCTGAAACCAGTGACTGTAGTGTGTAGCACCCTTTTCAATGGCCCATTCCTTCATCTCATGTGCTACTACATCTGCGATCTCCATAGACAGTTCTTTACCCTCTTCTATGGTTTTTTTCAATTCCTTGTATACCTTCTTGGGCAGACGTGCCTGCATAACAGAATCATTAAACACATCACATCCGAATGTCTCTACTACATTGATATACTCACCCATTGTTGTTCTCCTTTTTATTTATTAATGCAGATAATCCCATTGTTTTGGATTCTTCATTTTTTGTACTTTTCAGATAGAGATTCAGTGCTTCATGGCAGTTTAAAATCTTTACCTGTGTATGTTCTCCTCCGAACTCTCCATCCAAAGTCCAGGGGACAGATTCTTCTGAGGTAATGGTCAGCTGTGATGATTTAAAAGAATAGATCATGTCCGTATTATCCTCAGCTGTCAGCATTGCTGTCATGATTTCCTGTAATTCCAGCGGATTCTTTGGCTGTCTGATCATGGTCACTTCAAAAAGACCGTCATTCATATCCACATTCTTTCCTGTAAGATTCTTGAATCCTCCCACAGATCTGGAATTGGTCACCATTCCATAAATAAAATCATCTTCAACAGTCAGCTCCTCTGATTGGATTTTCATATGATAGAATTTGATATCAAAGAGACGCTTCACTCCCTCCAGAAGATAAGCCACATGTCCCAGAATATTCTTCAGATCCTGGTCTGTCTGATAAGCAACATCCGTAAAAAGCCCAAAGGCTGCTATGTAAGTAAAGCTTTGATTATTAAACCTGCCAATGTCACAATGATAAAGCTTCTCTTCCATAATACCTTCAGCAGCCTCAACCATATTTTTCGGCATAAAAAGACTATTGGCAAAATCATTGGTACTTCCTGCAGGAATATATCCGATAGGAACAGAACTTTTTACCTCCATCACACCGGTGACCACCTCATCAAGTGTGCCATCGCCGCCACTGCATACGATAAGGTCTACTTTAGATTCGTATTCTTTGGCTTTTTCATAGGCATCTCTTGGTTTCTGTGTGGAATAGATGATGACTTCATAGCCACCTTTATTAAATATATCTACAATGTCAAGCAAATTGGTTTTTATCTTACCTTTGCCTGCTTTGGGGTTGAAAACAAAGAGCATTTTTTTGTTCATTTCGAGCAACTCTCCTTTTTTCAGAGTTTGGAAACGCATACAAAAAGAGATATGCGATTTCTATCTATAATACTATAAAAAAAAAGGGGGGAAAAGTCAATGGGGTTTGGGGACGGCAGGAAATATTTTTGGTTTCAGGTGCGGTTTCGCGGGCTAATAACTCTAGGTGTGTGGAAATCTGCTAAAAACATTTCCTGCCTGTTGGCTGGCTGTGGAACTGTCGGGCTGTTACTGCTCACTTCGTTCACAGTAATGCGCCTTGCAACGATAGGCTACGCAGATGAGATTTTTTTACAAAACATTTTGTAGGATAGTAACGCATGAAACGGGACTGGTAGATCGTTGCAATTTTTCTTAATTTTTTATGGCAAGTTATATTTGTGCATGATAAAATGAGGATTGTATTTATTAATAGATAGAAAGGATTTCTTATTCATATGATTAAATTGATTGCTTCAGATATAGATGGAACTCTGGTGAAGGATGGAACTCTGGCGATTGACAGGGAGTATATGGATGTAATCAGTCGTCTGCTTGATAAGGGTATTATTTTCGTTGCGTGCTCGGGGCGCCAATATCGAAGTGAGAGGAAGCTGTTTGCACCTGTTGCAGACAGGCTGCTTTACATCACTGATGGCGGCACTGTGGTAAGAACTCCGAAGGAGATTCTGAAGGTAGATACTATGCCTGATGAAATATGGAAAGGAATGCTTTCTATGGTTCATGAAAGCCTGCCTTCCTGCGATTACTATATTGCCACACCTGACCGCGGCTTTGCAGAAGATGGCGGCAGCCGTATGTTTCACTGGCTGAGAGATTCCTACGGATATGATATCCAGGAAATTTCTGATCCACGCATCCTTGAGAATCAGCAGATCATCAAATTCTCTGTCTATCATCCTAATGCCTGTGAAGAATTATGTGCTCCTGTATTTACCCCTGCATGGAAAGATAAAGTCACTCTGGTCTCTGCAGGTCAAGAATGGATGGATGCCACTCTCCAGGGATCCGGCAAGGGTCCGGCTCTGGATTTCCTGCAAAAACATCTGGGAATTGCACCTGATGAAACCTGTGTTTTCGGAGATAATATCAATGATATTGAAATGCTCCGTGAAGCAGGTTATAGCTACGCGGTTTCAAACTCCCGTCCGGAAGTCCAGGCTGCTGCAAAAAATACCTGCCCACCCTACTGGGAAAACGGAGTTCTGCATATTCTGAAGTCTTTCTTATAATGGTATAATAGCAAGTCCCCACCCACCGCCTGTTGTTTCTCGCATTCTCCGCAGTTTATCAGGAGGATTTTCATTTCATGCCAATACACAGCGCAGAAACATATTTCCTTTCGTGTGCATTTGCAGGAGTCTTAGAACTTCTTAGCTGATAAAAATATGCGTTATAAGAAAAATGACCCACTGTCTGAGCCGCAGCATGCGGCGAGTTTGGGTCATTTTTCTTATGTTTTTAGCATACTTTTAGCAACTTAGAAGTTCTTAGGCTCCGAAACCGCACACGAAAGGAAATATGTTTCTGCGCGTCCCCTTTTCAATATTTAAGCTTCCATTACCGCATCCTTCATAGCCTTCACATACTCTTTCACATGCGGCACGCAATCTTTCCCATACTGTGCACACAACTTCACAATTGCAGATCCTACAATCGCTCCATCCGACTGTGCTGCCATCTTCTTTGCCTGTTCCGGCGTAGAAATTCCAAATCCAACTGCACAAGGAATATCTTTCGCCTGTTTTACCAGCTTCACCATTGCGCCGATATCTGTAGTAATATTCGTTCTTGTTCCTGTAACACCAAGAGAAGAAACACAATACACAAACCCTTCCGCATCCTTCGCAATCTGTGCGATTCTCTCATGAGAAGTGGGGGCAATCAAAGAAATCAGATCAATACCGTATTTCTTACATACACTGTCAAATTCCTCTTTTTCCTCATACGGCACATCCGGAAGGATCAGCCCATCCATGCCAATCTCTGCAGCTGTTTTAATAAATCGCTCCGTTCCGTAAGAAAATACCACATTTGCATAAGTCATAAACACCATAGGAACAGAACTGTTCTTTCTGATCTTTATCACCATGTCAAATACCTTATCTGTAGTCACACCACCAGAAAGTGCTCTCTCATTTGCTCCCTGGATCACTGTTCCCTCTGCTGTAGGATCAGAAAACGGGATTCCAAGCTCGATCAGGTCTGCACCAGCTTCCTCCATTGCATAGACAAGCTGCTCTGTCACTTCCAGAGACGGATCTCCACAGGTAATAAACGGGATAAATGCCTTTCCTTTTTCAAATGTTTCTGTAATTCTCTTATTCATGGATATCCTCCCCTCTGTAACGCGCGATTGCTGCGCAGTCCTTATCTCCACGTCCGGAAATTGTAATGACCACGATCTGGTCTTTGCCCATCTGCGGAACAATTTTCTTTGCGTAAGCGACTGCATGAGCACTTTCGATGGCAGGAATGATTCCCTCTGTTCTGGAGAGATATTCAAATGCTTCTACTGCTTCTTCGTCTGTAACAGGTACATATTCTGCACGTCCTGTGTCATAGAGATGTGCGTGTTCCGGTCCGATTCCCGGATAGTCCAGACCTGCGGAAATGGAATATACAGGTGCGATCTGACCATATTCATCCTGGCAGAAATAGGATTTCATTCCATGGAAGATTCCCAGTTTGCCGGTTGCAATGGTAGCTGCTGTCTCTGCCGTATTTACGCCACGTCCTGCTGCCTCACATCCGATTAGACGGACATCTTTGTCATTGATAAAATTGTAAAATGTTCCGATTGCATTGGAGCCACCGCCCACACATGCCAGCACTGCATCCGGAAGTCTGCCTTCTTTTTCAAGGATCTGCTCTTTGATCTCTTTGGAAATCACTGCCTGAAAATCACGGACAATTGTGGGGAACGGATGAGGTCCCATTACAGAACCAAGTACATAATGTGTATCGGAAATACGGTTTGTCCACTCTCTCATTGTCTCGGAAACAGCATCCTTCAGTGTTGCAGTACCAGAAGTAACTGCATTGACCTTTGCACCCAGAAGACGCATTCTGTACACATTTAATGCCTGACGTTCTGTGTCTTCCTTTCCCATGAAGATTTCGCATTCCATACCCATAAGAGCTGCTGCTGTTGCTGTTGCCACACCGTGCTGGCCTGCGCCTGTTTCTGCGATCACACGGGTCTTGCCCATTTTTTTTGCAAGAAGTACCTGGCCAAGTACATTGTTGATCTTGTGAGCACCTGTATGGTTTAAGTCTTCTCTCTTTAAGTATACTTTTGCACCGCCCAGATCTTCTGTCATATGAGATGCAAAATAGAGACGGGATGGTCTTCCTGCATATTCATTCAGAAGCTCAGTGAGCTCTGCGTTAAACTCCGGGTCATCTTTATAGTGGTTGTAGGCTTCCTCCAGTTCGATGACAGCATTCATCAGTGTTTCCGGAATGTACTGTCCTCCATGGATGCCGAATCTTCCTTTTGACATCTGTATATCTCCTCCTTCTGAATTATTATCTTATTTCATATGCGCCAGTTGAACTGCCTTCAAAAGCTTATCTCTGTCTTTCAATCCATCCGTCTCCACACTGCTACTCAGATCTACTGCATAGGGATGAATGGTCCGGACGGCTGTTTCCAGATTTTCCACACCCAGTCCTCCTGCCAGAAAAAAGGGTCTGTCTATCTCCGGGATCAGTGACCAGTCAAAGGTCTGTCCGGTTCCACCGCCTCCCTGATCAAGCAGTATATAATCTGCCGGACTTTTCAGGGCATTTTCAATATCCTGAGCTGTTTTTACAGAAAAGGCTTTTATAACCTGATGACCTGTATTCTTTTGGATTCTCCGTATATATGTCTCATCTTCCTGTCCATGAAGCTGTGCAATATGGATGATTCCGTCAAGAAGCAGTTCCTCCACACGCTCAGATGCTGCATTTACAAAAACACCTACAGGGATAATGTCCGAATCCAGCCTTGCAGTAAGTTCTCTTAGCTGCTCGCCCGTAACATTTCTGTTGCTTTTGGGAAATCCTATGATAAATCCGCAGTAATCAGGTTTTGCTTCATTTACATAGGTAATGTCTTCCGGACGTTTCAGACCACAAATTTTAATTTTTGTTCTTTGCTGTTGTTCTCTGGCCATGTTCTATCCTCCCAGATGATATCTAATCTCTCAGCGTAACGGGCTGCCATTCAGGCTTTCCAGTGCTGCTTTCTTGTCCGGACTTCGCATCAGTGTTTCCCCAATCAGTACCGCATCCACTTTATTCTCATAAAGAAGCCGGATATCCTCCGAGGTGCGGATTCCGCTCTCAGAAACAAAAACTACATTGTCCGGCGCCATTTTTCTCAGGCGGATGCTGTTATTCATATCTACCTGAAAGGTTCTCAGATCCCGGTTATTGACTCCCACGATCTCTGCCCCAAGATTTAAGGCTCTATCCACTTCGTACTCATCGTGTGCTTCTACCAGCGCATCCAGTCCCAATTCTTTTGCAAGCTGTCTGTATGCTCTTAATTCTCCGTCATCCAGGATGGCACAGATAAGCAATACTGCGGAAGCACCAAGGGATTTCGCCTGATAGATCATATATTCATCTACTGTAAAATCCTTGCGGAGTACAGGTATTTTTACAGTGGCTGCGATTTCTCTCAGATACCGGTCTGCTCCCTGGAAATAAAAAGGTTCTGTGAGACAGGAGATTGCACTTGCACCTGCCTGTTCATATTCCTTTGCAATTGCCAGATATGGAAAATCCGGTGCGATCAGTCCCTTTGAGGGGGAGGCTTTCTTTACTTCGCAGATATAGGACATCCCCTCTTTCTGTAGCGCCTGCAGGAATGTCATTTTCTGTGATTCTGTTTTACTGATCTCCTGAATTCTGTTTTCCAGTTCATATACCGAAACCTGCGATTTCTCTTTTGCAATTCGTTCCCTTGTTCTGGCTGCAATTTCTTCTAATATATTTTTCATAAGCTTTATGACTATTCTTTCAGATTATTTGTTTGTTTCTTCTGCAAATTCTTCCAATTTCTTCAATGCTGCTCCACTGTCGATGAGGGATTCTGCAAGCTTCACACCCTCTTCTATAGAAGTTGCTTTTCCTGCAATATAGAGTGCTGCACCTGCATTCAGGCAGACTGCCTGACGTTTCGGTCCTCTTTCTTCCCCATTTAAGATTGCCCTGGTAATTTCTGCATTCTCTGCAGGAGTACCACCTGTAAGAGCACCTTTCTCACATTTTTCATACCCAAACTTCTCCGGTGTGATTTCATATGAAATAAATTTACCATCCTTAATCTCGCATACAGATGTGGGTGCACACATGGAAATCTCATCCAGGCTGTCCTGTCCGTAAACAACCATTCCTCTGTTAACACCCAGATTTGCCATAACCTGAGCCAGTGGCTCCACAAGTGACTGATCGTAAACTCCCATCAGTTCCATGTTTGCCCCTGCCGGATTGCTTAATGGTCCCAGAATGTTAAATACAGTTCTGATTCCCAGTTCTTTTCGAATCGGTGCCACATATTTCATGGCGATGTGATAGTTCTGGGCAAATAAGAAGCAGATATTGATCTTCTTCAGGATCTCTGCGCTGCGCTCCGGTGTTAATGTGATTTTTACTCCCAGTGCTTCCAGAACATCTGCTGCACCGGATTTGGAGGATGCTGCCCTGTTTCCATGTTTTGCAACCGGAACACCGCCTGCTGCGATCACCAGGGAAGAGGTGGTGGAAATATTGAAGGAATTGGAACCGTCTCCGCCGGTACCCACGATTTCAAGCACATCCAGATTGTGGAGAAGTTTGATACAGTGAGCTCTCATACCTGCTGCAGAAGCTGTGATCTCGTCAATGGTTTCACCTTTTAAAGATAACGCTGTAAGATAAGCAGACATCTGTACAGGTGTTGCCTGACCGCTCATGATCTCGTCCATTACAGATTCTGCTTCTGCATATGTTAAGTCCTGTTTCTTTGATAATTTAATAATGGCTTCTTTAATCATTTCTTACTACCTCCATAAAATTCTCTATCATCACTCTGCCGTCAGGTGTCATTACGGATTCAGGATGAAACTGTACTCCGAACACCGGATATTTTGTATGTTCCACTGCCATAACCTCTCCCTCCTCTGACTCTGCTGTTACCTTAAGTTCTGCAGGCAGGGTATCTTTTAATGCTGCCAGGGAATGATATCTGGCTGCTGCAAAGGTATCCGGCAGACCTTTAAAAAGTTGGCTTTCTCCTGTTTTATACATCAGCTTTTTCTTTCCATGCATCAGTTCTTTTGCATAGGAAACTGTTCCTCCAAAGGCTTCGCAGATGGACTGATGTCCCAGGCACACACCCAGGATAGGGATTTTTCCCGCAAATTCTTTAATCACCGGGATACAGATACCTGCATCCTCCGGACGTCCCGGACCAGGAGATAAAATGATGGCTTCCGGCTTCATCTCTGCGATTTCTTCCAGTGTACACTCATCGTTTCGCACTACTTTAATATCCGGTTCCACTGCACCGATGAGTTGATATAAATTATAGGAAAAGCTGTCATAATTATCGATCAGTAATATCATTCTAATCCCTCCTGTGCCTGTTCAATTGCCTGTACCACTGCTCTTGCCTTGTTGCAGCATTCCTGGAATTCCTTTTCCGGTACACTGTCTGCCACAATTCCGGCACCTGAACGGATACAGATTTCTCCGTTTTTCTTGTAAACCAGGCGGATGGCAATACAGGTATCCAGATTTCCTGCAAAATCCAGATATCCGATGGCGCCTCCGTAAATGCCTCGTTTGCTCTGTTCCAGTTCCTCGATGATCTGGCAGGCTCTGAATTTGGGTGCTCCGGAAAGGGTTCCTGCCGGAAGGATTGCGTCCACTGCATCCACAGCGTCTTTATCATCCCGGATGATTCCTGTTACTGTGGAGCCCAGATGCATTACATGGGAAAAACGTTCTACGCAGAGATACTTTTCTACTTTTACGGTTCCGATCTTGCTGATCTTTCCAATATCGTTTCTTCCCAGGTCTACCAGCATATTGTGTTCTGCCAGCTCTTTCTCATCTTTCAGAAGTCCCTCTTCAAGTTCTTTATCCTCTTCTCTTGTCTTTCCTCTTGGTCTGGTTCCTGCCAGAGGGAAGGTACTTAAGGTGCCATTTTCCAGCTTAGCAAGTGTTTCAGGGGAAGCACCTGCCAACTCAATATCATCGCTGGAAAAGTAGAACATATAGGGAGATGGATTGGTTGCACGGAGGACACGATAGGTATCAAACAGGCTTCCGGCTGCTTTTGCACGCATGGGATTGGAAAGTACTACCTGGAAAATATCGCCTTCTTTGATATAGTGTTTCGCTTTTTCCACCATATCGGCGTATTTTTCTTTGGGAAACTTGGGCTGGATTTCGGACTGGAGCTTCAGCGGCTCGAATTCCATGTGTTCTCCATTTCGGATGAGTTCTGCCATTTCATCCAGTTTCTTTACTGCAGCTTCATAGGATGCCTCCAGATCATCTGTCATTACTCCGGTGATCAGGAGAACTTTCTGTTTAAAGTGGTCAAATACGATGACCTGGTCAAAAAGCATTAAGTCCATATCCCGAAAATCCTGCTGTTCCTTATCTTCAAGCTTCAATTTCGGTTCACTGTATTTAATGTAATCATAGGAGAAATATCCTACCAGGCCGCCTGTGAAGGGAGGCATATTTTCCATAACAGGAGTTTTGTATTTCCGGATGATCTCGCGGAGGGTATCTCCGGGATGTGTAACCTGCTTTATGATTTCTTCTTTCTTTCCCTGTACATCTGTTTTACGGATCTTCAGGATACCATCTGTGCAGGTAATTTCCATAGATGGTTCATATCCAAGGAAAGAATATCTGCCCCATACCTCTGTCTGACTGGCGCTTTCCAGCAAGTAACAGTGGCGGCTGGCTTTTCGCAGGGTGCGCATTACTTCTACCGGTGTGTATCTGTCTGCGTAAAGTTCTTTGCACAAGGAAATACGACGATATTCTTTTCTCTGTGCAAACTGTCTGATGGTTTCTAATGTTGGATACATGGGAACACCTCCTGTAGTTGATTTGACCATCTGTCAGAGAAAATGAAAACGCCCGCCCCTGACAGATTTGTACTATCTGTCAAGGACGAGCGTATTCTATACTTCACCCGCGGTGCCACCTTGATTTACGGTTTGATCCGTACACTTTGCGAAATACCTGCATATTTCCGACAACTTACGTATGCCCTACGTCACAGGATACTCAGCCAGCTCTATGAATTCCGGCTTTTCACTGTGCCCTCAGCGGCCCATTTGGCAGCCTGCATTTCCACCCGGCTCTCACCTGCCCGGATTCTCTGTGCGCGCATAACTGCTTTGACTTCCGCTTCATCAGTTTAGTCTGTTAAATTTTCTCTATACTTTACCACTGTGAAGACGGTTTGTCAATCCCTAATTTTTAATATTGAAATATTCTATTTTATCTGTGCTTCTGCCTCTTTTGGCAATACAATATTCAGAATAATAGCGATCAATGCTGCCGGTACGATTCCGGAACCGCCAAAAATCAGGCTTATAGAAGACGGAAGCTGTGCCAGCACTGCAGAGTTAGAACCAATTCCATATCCAAGACCCAGAGCTACTGAAACAATCGTTACGTTTCTCGGGGTTACCGGCCACTTGGTAATCAGCTGAATACCGCTGACTACAATGGATGAGAACATCATAACTGCAGCTCCGCCCAGTACACTCTGAGGCATAATGGAAATTACCGCTGCAAGCTTTGGAAACAGTCCGCAGGCAATAAGGAAAATACCTCCGGTTGCAATGGAAAATCTGTTCACGACCTTGTTCATGGCGATAAGGCCTACATTCTGGCTAAAGGATGTGTTTGGAAGGACACCAAATAAGGATGCCAGGG
This sequence comes from Blautia difficilis, assembly GCF_014297245.1. Lineage (NCBI taxonomy): Bacteria > Bacillati > Bacillota > Clostridia > Lachnospirales > Lachnospiraceae > Blautia > Blautia difficilis. The sequence goes on from NZ_JACOQG010000029.1 coordinate 30,844, forward strand.
AAGATCCCAGACCATCACACATAACGCCGCCTGAAAGCTCCTTGTCAGTAGCTTCTCTGCCCAGACCGCCCTCAGTAATACCTGAAATATCTCCTACAGTCTCCACTGCTGTTACAATAAACATAATACATACAGGAACAATAGCTCTTGGATCAAATACCCATTTTACAGGCATCAGCTTCGGAATTGCAAACCAGGAAGCCTGTGCAACTTTATCCCAGTTCAGGACCCAGGATTTGGTTGCTTCTACCGTTGCACCTGCATCATCTACATAAGTAAAGGTAGTAGGCAGGATCAGTGCCATAATGCTTACCAGAATATATCCTACGATAATACCGATCAGTATAGATGAAAAACTGGTAAATCCCTTTGTTCCGTGCTTCAGGGCAATGATCACGATCAAAACCACCAGACCTACAAAAAGATTCTCCATAGAACCATAATCATGGGCAGAACTTCCGCCTCCAAAAGAATTGATTCCAACAGCGATCAGTGAAAGACCGATGGACAAAACCACGGTACCTGTAACTACTGACGGGAAAAATTTTCTCAATGGTTTCAGAAAGCTTCCCAGTATGGTTTCAAACAGACCGCCGATAAAGCAGGCTGCCATAATTGCCCCATATCCGCCGATACTGTTGCCCATTACTGCTGATACGCTCTGACATACGCCGATAAATCCGGAGCTGGTCCCCATTACGATAGGAAGTTTGCCACCGATCGGTCCAATAGTAAAAATCTGTACCAGAGTCACAATTCCAGCGATCAGCATGGCGTTCTGCAAAAGTGCCACCTGAAGCGCTCCACCAGCCTCAATCCCACAGGCTCCTGTGATGATCAGCAAAGGTGTAAGGTTACCAACAAACATTGCCAGTACGTGCTGCAGACCAAGGGGAATCGCAATTTTCAGCGGAGGTCTTCCATCAAGGTCATAAGGTGTTGCCGTTTTTTTCTCTTGTGTTTCCATTCCTTTTCCTCTCTTTCGCAACTGTGCACCAATTTCCGGTGTACAATGCAGATTTTTCGTCACAGTTCACTAGTACATCGTTTTCGAAATAACGAAACGATGTACTAGGTGACCTGTAACATTTTATGAAATTGTAGCGTTCACAACAGGAAAAAAGACAGCTATCCTGTGGAATAACCGTCTTGTAGTTTTCACACCTCTGCTGGCACATCCTGTTATGTATTCTCTACAATCCTCTAATTCTTTACCAGTATACCGTATCTGTCCTTATCTGACAATACGGCAATTTATGAAAAATATCCCTCTTTATATATAAAATACTGTATATTTCATGTATTTAACCGAATCAATTCAATATCCACTTAACTTTGCACAAAAAAATCCGCAGATCTTAAATTCAGATCTACGGATTTTTTCATTATAGTAGCGAGAGGGGGATTCGAACCCTCGACACCACGGGTATGAACCGTGTGCTCTAGCCAACTGAGCTATCTCGCCATATTCTTTTATATCTATGGGACCTATAGGGCTCGAACCTATGACCCTCTGCTTGTAAGGCAGATGCTCTCCCAGCTGAGCTAAGATCCCATATTCTTTCAACAGATTTCTCTGTCAAATAGCGAGAGGGGGATTCGAACCCTCGACACCACGGGTATGAACCGTGTGCTCTAGCCAACTGAGCTATCTCGCCATATTTTTTTATCTATGGGACCTATAGGGCTCGAACCTATGACCCTCTGCTTGTAAGGCAGATGCTCTCCCAGCTGAGCTAAGATCCCATATTCTTTCAAGTCTGTAATCGTTCCCGTTCACAACTCGCTTTGCTATTATATAATGGATTTTCATGAATGTCAACACCTGATTTTGAATTTTATATATTTTTTTAAATTTTTATACAATTTTCTCCAAAAATCTCTGTAGAAAAGAGCTGTATTTTTCCTACAGCTCTCTCCAGCTTTACATTCACTTTTTTATTTATGGAAAAACAATGTTAGTTTTTTCCTGCTTTTATCTTATCTGTCACTTTCATATATCCCTGCACAAGTAAATCCGTTGCCACCAGTACTGCCACTGACCACAGCAGGCATTCTTTTACATTATATGGGTAAAATGCAGAGAGACCGGCAATTGCCCAAAATACTCCTATATGTATTGCATACATCTTGGATATCTGTTTCGAAAAATAACATAATTTGTTATATCCGAATTTCCATTTTTCCACCAGCGGCATGAGCCCGAATGCAACTGCAAATACAAATATGATCGCACAGAAGCTTCCTGCTACCTTTAAAAGTCCCGGTGTCCTGTATTGCACCAGCATATAATCAAAGAATTTCTCTACGCTCGGATGTGATATGATACAGCCCACAAACCAGATGACTGCGATCACTCCACATACTGTTCCGCTCTTTTTATAGAACTCACCTTTTTCATTTTCAGGCACTCTTCTGATCACTTTTCCGAAAACATATCCCAGAAATACATAGCTCAAATAGGGAAAGAAACAAAAGCTTGTCTCACCTTTTCCGCCAAAAGTCATATCCAAAATCCAGTTAAGGGCCTGATTGTCAGAAATCAACAGCTTTGTAAATGGTGACAGGATTCCTACTATTACAGCACTTATAATATATCCGCTCAACTTTACCTCTAATTTGCGGTAGATTGCAAGTACCAGGTAACACATACCGGATATAAAAAATATATTTACAAATGTAAGCACTGAGTACAGGTTTGCTTCATATAATTCTCTGCTACCAGCCACTTCTCCTGTGAGCAAAATTCTTATGTGAAAACAGATTATGATTGCTGCAGCATAGCACAAATTACACAAGCCCTGATATACCAGAAGCCTTACCCCATTCCTGACCATATCCTTAGGTTCCGAATGGCGGGTAAAAACACTTCCAAACCCCATGGTAAACAGATACAGACAGGCACCTGTAGGCATAAACAGCGCAAACAGGATTTTATGTACATTGGATTCTGCTGCCGCTGCACCTGCAATGCTCTGAAAGGAATGTATAACTACGATCATAATCATCAGGAAACCTTTTACCAGATCCAGCTCCCTCTGCCGCCCTACATTTACTTCCTTATCCTTCAAAGAAAACATATTATCTCCTTCTCTCTGAAACAGAGGTATATTCTCATCGTAATATCATAAATACATTATATGGTATAAAAGGTTTTCACGCAATTACTTTTCGTACTTTTCATTTTCCTTTCTGCTTATTTTGTAATCTTCACAGAGTTCTTCTGTCCCCTTCCTTTCAGAAGTTTCTGGTATGCGCTTAATTTCGCTGCCGGAACTTTGATCACTGCTTTTGCAGAGATTCCCGTGAAGCTTCTGCATCCTTTTCCAAAATGGATATTCTTTACTCCGGAAATGCTGCCGGCAAATGCATTCAATCCCGCCGGAACTACAATATCCTCTTCCCCTGAAGAAAATTTCGCACCCATAACAGCTGTGCCTTCCACTGCCGTTGACACACATAAAAGTGCTGCAAGTAATACTGCGATTTGTTTTTTCCTCATACGCGCTCTCCCGCTTTGGTATAGACCGGTGAAATTTTCCCGGAGTTGTTATCATTGTATCAATTCCATAATGAGACAGATTGTCTGCAGTATTTTATAGAATTACTATAGATTGTATCAGAAACCACAGGAAAAAACTACAAAAGATTCCTTCTCCAGTTTTACCTGAAAAAGGAATCTCCTGTTATCTGTCATTATTATCTGTTATTATTCAGCATCTTCTGCTGTTTCAGTTGTTTCTGCATTCTCTTCTGTAGCATCCTCTTTTGCTTCGTCTTTGCTGTCTGTTTCTTCTGCAACAGTTTCTTCAGCATCTGCGCTGTCATCAAAAGGAATTACCGCACCGTCATATTTCTCGTTGATGAAGTCTTTGATCTCATCGGATTTCAGTACGTCAACCAGAGCTTTGATCTTGTCACTGTTTTCGTTGCCTTCTTTTACTGCGATCACGTTTACATATGTCTTTGCTGCCTCAGAATCGGATTTCTCATATGCAAGTGCATCTTTTCCAACTGAGAAGCCAGCTTCCAGAGCATAGTTTCCGTTTAATACCACATAAGCTGTCTCACCTGTAACACGTGCTACCTGTGCTGCTTCCAGCTCTACGATCTCTACATTGTGAGGATTCTCTTCAATATCCTTAACAGTTGCATTTAATCCGGCACCATCTTTCAGTGTGATGATTCCGTTATCCTGGAGAAGAAGAAGTGCTCTTGCTTCGTTTGTTGTATCATTTGGTACTGCGATGGAATCTCCGTCTTCCAGATCATCCAGGCTGTCTTTTGTTCCCGGATAGATTCCGAATGGCTCATAGTGAATGCCACCTGCATTTACAAGGTGTGTACCCTTCTCCTCATTAAACTGATCCAGATATGGAATATGCTGGAAGTAGTTTGCATCAAACTCACCGCTCTCAACTACCTCGTTTGGTCTTACATAGTCATCAAATACAGTAACTTCAAGTTCATATCCTTCTTTCTCAAGAAGCGGTTTTGCCTCCTCAAGGATCTCTGCGTGAGGTGTTGCAGATGCTGCAACTGTGATGGTCTTGTCATCATCCTTTGCATAAACGCCTGTGCTTAATGTTCCTGCTACCAGTACTCCTGTTAAAACTGCTGCCACTAATTTTTTCATAATAACTATCCTCCTGAATTTTATTTTAACTTTTTTCATAACCATTTTATAATCAACAATTTCTTATAACTACTTTCTTCTGTCAATCTTATTTGCGATCATCATTCCCACTGACTGGAAAATCTGTACCAGTACCACCAACAGGATAACTGTAACGATCATGATATCTGACTGATATCTGTAATATCCATAGCGGATGGCGATATCTCCAAGTCCGCCTCCTCCTACTGCGCCGGACATGGCTGAATAACCAAGGATCGTTCCGATTGCAATCGTTGCTCCTGTGATCAGGGAAGTTCTGGCTTCTACCAGAAGAACCTTCACAATGATCCTTATATTGCTGGCCCCCATAGCTCTGGCTGCCTCGATCACACCTGCATCCACCTCTTTAATAGAAGATTCCACCATTCGTGCTATAAAAGGAATGGCAGCCACTACCAGAGGCACTACAGTTGCTGTGGATCCATAGCTCTTTCCCACTACTGCTCTGGTGAAAGGAATGAGCAGGATCAACAAGATCAGAAACGGAATACTTCTCACAATATTTGCAATTGCATCCAGTATCTTATACAACACTGCATTTGGTTTCAGTCCCTCTTTATCAGACACTGCCAGCAACACTCCCATAGGAAGTCCGAACAGGTATCCCAGAACTGTGGAAAGAACTGTCATGTAAAGTGTTTCTCCCACACCCTGGACAATCATCATTATTGTCTCATGATCCCACATATTCTGTCACCTCCCCGATTGCTAAACCTTTTTCTTTCAGATACTGCTTCATCATCTCTGTCCTGGTACTGCCTTCCATAAACTCCAGTATCATCTCTCCCTTGGCTACACCACCTACATTCTTGGTATCTGCCTTCAGGATATTTACCGGTTCTCCAAAGGTTAGGATCAGATTTGCAATCACAGGCTCAAAAGCTGAATTCTCAGAGAATACGATTCGTATCTTCTCACCGCTTTTGATCTCTGCCTGTCCTTTTTCCCTGCCTGCATCCAGTCTGCTGTCTGCGTCGATATCAGAACCTGTATCCTTTCGGATCAGTTCTTTGGCAACCTCTGACTGAGGATTTGCAAAAATATCTGCAACCAGTCCTTTCTCAACCACTTCACCCTCATACATGATCGCCACATGTGTACAGATTTCACGCACAACCGACATCTGATGAGTAATGATCACTATGGTGATTCCAAACTGCTTATTAATCTTTTTCAGCAATTCCAGAATGGAAGAAGTAGTCTGCGGATCCAGTGCACTGGTAGCCTCGTCACAAAGTAAAATCTTCGGATCCGATGCAAGTGCTCTTGCAATGGCAACCCTCTGCTTCTGACCACCGGAGAGCTGTGCAGGATAAGCATTCTGCCTGTCCCCCAGACCAACGATCTCCAAAAGCTCTGCTGCCCTCTTTCTGGCCTCTGCCTTCTTCTTTCCTTTTATGTAAAGTGGAAAACAGACATTATCAATCACTGACTTCTGCATCAGCAGATTGAAATGCTGAAAGATCATACCAATCTCTTCCCTCTGTTTCCTCAATTCCTTCTCTGTCAAATCTCCAAGAGCCTTCCCATCTATCAGAACCTGTCCCTCTGTAGGAACCTCCAGAAAATTCATACATCGTACCAATGTACTCTTACCTGCCCCCGACATACCGATAATCCCATATATATCACCGGAATCGATATTCAGGTTCACATCCTTCAAAGCCTCGACCACGCCATCTTTCGTGTCAAAAGACTTCCGGACCTTCTCAATCACAATCCCAGACATCTCATTCTCCCTCTCTCTTATTCCCCGCTCCGTTGAGCATGAACATACTATACCACTACACTTCCGATTATGCCAATTCATAATACCTAGTGCCAGTTATAGTTTAAAACTATGTTTTTATCACTTTACTACATTAAATTCTATATCTCTTGGATTTATTCAGAAAGAAAAACAGCAGGAGAAAGGTCATATTCCTTTCATCCTACTGCTTTGAAAACGTAATATTCATTAAAGACCATATTCCTTATATAGTTGCTCACGTCTTTTAGAATCTGTTGATACAATCGGGATTTCTTCCGTTCTCTGATCCTGAATCAGTCGAGTAATCAGACTTCCCAGTCGAGCTTCTCCCTGAATCTGCCCGATTGCCTCGCCTCTTGCCTGTCCGATTGCCTCTCCTTCTGCACGTCCAATTGCCTCTCCTTCTGCACGTCCAATTGCTTTTCCCTCTGCTTTAAGTCTTTCAGATTCCAATTCCAGAACTTTTCCTCCCATAATATCACCTATTCCTTTCCGAACATTGTCCTCTTCGCGGAAAATATAATCCGCAATTTTTATAATTAGTTTTGTCAAATCTGTATACAATTCTGACTTTCCTATTTCTGTCAGTTCTTCTTCCAGATTTACCCGGATTTCTTCGTATTCATTTAGGAATACCTGAAATAATTCTGGATTGCTATTAAAATCATGTCCTTTTTTCTCATATCGCATAATATAAAATGGCAACAACATTAATAAATTTTTTTCAAAAATGCTGTCTTTAGTATAATCAGTCATTTTTATAGTCGGTATAGAATATAAATATGTATTTCCATCTGGAAAAACCACATCTGCTTCCAGGTAATCCGGCGTGTTTCCAGAACTTCTCAGAAATAATACGCAGGACTTTGGAAATTCTATTCGATAGCCACGTCCCTGCTTTTCTGCATGTTCTATGCCAATTGCAAAATCATATTCAATCATGCGAATAGCCATTGTAACATCATCTGTACTCTGACATTCAATATGATACATTTTCTTACCAATAAGCAGACAGGAATCTGTAATAATCTCTCCGTCTTCCTGCTGGTGTTCATTTCGAAGCTGAGTAATCTTCACGTCCTCTGAATAAGATGTATGAAATACTTCATTAATCAGCGGCACTGCCAGATATGGCATCTTCTCGATCATTGTACGAAATACATCATCAAAAATCGTATTATTCATATAACATTCCCTTTTCGTATCTACATTATAACATTTTAACGGGTTTTATTAAATACTGAATCTCTTTGAAACTATGTATTTTTATCTTTGGAATTAATGGCAGATATTTGCCTGAAAATTGCTTATTAGAAAAAGTTTAGACTGCTGTTTACAGCTTATACTATATAGTAAATACCTCCACAAAAAAAGCTAATAATGATAAAATATTATTTTTTAAGAAATCCGAAAATAAGACATTACA
>NZ_JACOQG010000030.1:0-36103 GCF_014297245.1 Blautia difficilis
TATCTCATGAAGGTAAAAAACAGTATTTCCACAACAATGAGAACCTTAAAAGGCAAAGAAACCAAAGACAAAGCGGCAAAAAATATTTTTTCATATAAGCCGATCATGGGCAATATTCTAAAGTACACGGTAGCAGAATACCGTATCCTATTACAAGATACATAATTATAAAAATGAAGGCTTCCGTGTTCCTGACATTCGGATCGATGCTGCAGAAGCAGACCTTATGGAAGTTGTCATAGTACGTCTTGGAGGGGAAGAGCAAAACGAAAAAGGACTGATGGACCTTTTATATGGTGTATTTTCCGGTAATCAGAAGAAAGTACTGTCTTACATTCCGGATTCAGACAGTCAGATCCGGCAGAAGGAGGTGTCCGATATGTTGAGTATGATTTCCTATGCAGAAGAAAGAGGCGAAAAAAGGGGCGAAAAAAAAGGCGAAAAGAAAGGCATTAAGAAGGGCGAGAATCGTCTTGGGATGCTTATGAAAATACTTTTAGATGATAAACGTTATGCAGATGCGAAAAGAGCATCTGAAGATGAAAAATACAGGGAACAATTATATAAAGAGTTTGAAATTTAGCCTATGCTTCCTTTGTGTCGGAATGAAAATCGGAAGCTGTCAGCTATGTGAAAAAATACTGGTAAACCAGCGAAAAGAGCTTTTGATTATATTGATCAGAGGCTCTTTTGCAAACAAGAAGGGACTGTCATCCGACAGTCCCTTTTGGCGTATCACACACAAAACCCCGCATACACCGGTACAATATGGTAGTTTTCTTTTTCCCTGAAGTCCTCCACCGACAGCAGGTACATTTCTGCGTTTGTATTCATTTCAGCCCGGAATCTGGTAAGGTTCCGGGTTTTTTGATGTGGGGTCAGGCGGTAGTCCACAGCAATATGCCGGCCTTCTTTTTCCAGAAGGAAGGGCACTTCGGCCTGGTTGCCGCTGGACCAGTAGGAGAGGGTGTATCCGTTTCTGGTAAAGTGCTGTGCCAGAAAGGTTTCGGTGCAGGCTCTGGCTGCCGGGGTGTCGGAACCGGTGAGCAACTGATAAGATGGTACACCCAGTACTCTGGCGCACAGTCCGCAGTCAGTGGGATACAGATGCAGGGAGGTCCGGCGGCAGGCAAGGACATATCCTGACCGGAGCAGCCAGTCCAGTGGCTTTTCATAGGTTTTGGCTGTGGCGCCCTTGGTTATAAGGGAATACTGGAATTTCCGGCTGGATTTTTCAAGCTGGGCGGGAATGGAGAGCCAGGCATTCTGACAGTGGCGGGTCATTCCTGTGGGAGCCTGGCTGGAAATATCACTCAGGATCAGTTCCAATAGCTTCTGTTGTATATCCGGTACCATCAGCAGTTTTTTCTCCCTGCGGTATTCCAGTATAGACAGTGGCATTCCGCCGGTGACCAGGTAGAGATAAAACTGTGACAGGGCTTTCTGGTGCAGTTCTTTTTCCAGGGGAGTCAGGGTGGAAAAGTGTCTGCGGATTTCCCTGGATAGGGCATATTCCGCATTTGCCCAAAGGAATTCCTCGAAATCCAGAGGATACAGGCTGATAATATGGAAATCATTTTTGCTGTAGAGCTCAGGGGAGGCAAGGCCTCTGTGGATAGCAAGGATGTGATACTGTGGATGATCCAGAGAGATCGTTGCCAGAAGTGTGGAAAGCTCTGGTACACATTGGATGTTATCAAGGATCAGCAGTGAGACAGAGGGCTTGAGAGGTTTTCCGGCGTAGGTCTCCAGGAAAAGCAGCGCATCCTGGGGAGGCCTGGATACGGAGAGATAATCTGCCACTGGTTTGTCAGTCTCCAGGTTGAGATAGAGGGTATTTTTGTAATTTTTTTCTGCAAAATCCAGGGCCAGCCAGGTTTTACCGGTCTGCCGCAGCCCCTGGAGAAGGAGAGGACGGCGGTGGGGATTTTTTTTCCACTGGATCAGGGAATCAGTACATTTTCTGCGCATATGGGTTCCTCCTGTGAATAAGCGGTGATATATAATTAAATTATAAATGTAATCATATGAAAAAACCATACACAGATGAAAAAGGAGGGCTTTTATGAACAGAATCAATGCAATTTATGCCAGGCAGTCCGTGGACAGGGCAGACAGTATCTCTATTGAGAGTCAGATTGAGTTCTGCAAGTATGAATTGAAGGGCGGATCCTTCAGGGAGTACAAGGATCGTGGATACAGTGGTAAAAATACCACCAGGCCTCAGCTGCAGCAGCTTCTTGCGGATATCCGGAGAGGAGAGGTAGAGAAGGTGATCGTGTATAAGCTGGACAGGATCAGCCGTTCTATTCTGGACTTCTCCAATATGATGGAGCTGTTTCAGCAATATCAGGTAGAGTTTGTGTCTTCCACTGAGAAATTTGATACTTCTACGCCTATGGGCAGGGCAATGTTAAATATCTGTATTGTGTTTGCCCAGCTGGAGCGGGAGACGATCCAGAAGCGTGTCTGTGATGCTTATTATTCCAGAAGCCAGAAAGGATTTCATATGGGAGGAAAGGCACCTTATGGTTACAGGCTGGAGGAAATCATAATGGATGGGATCCATACCAAGAAGCTGGTGGAGAAGCTGGAAGAGGGGGAGATTGTCCGGGAAATTTTTCACATGTATTGTCAGCCGGAGACTTCTTATGGAGACATCACCCGGTATTATACGGAAAAGGGAGTCCTGTTTTATGGAAAAGCGCTGATCCGCCCAATGCTTGCCCAGCTGCTGAGGAATCCGGCATATGTGCGTGCGGATATGGATGTGTACCGTTTCTTCAGAAGCCAGGGGACAAATATTGCCAGTGATCCGGGAATGTTTGACGGCATACATGGGTGTTATCTGTATCAGGGCAGAGGCGCAGATACGGATAAGCTTCAGAATCTGCGGGGACATATGCTTGTGGTCGGCCCTCATGAGGGGCTGGTTTCTTCGGAAATATGGCTGGGCTGCAGGATCAAGCTTCTGGGAAATAAAACAGTGGTGGCGAACCGGAAGGCTGTGAATACATGGCTGGCAGGAAAGGTGAAATGTGGACATTGCGGATATGCTTTGATGAGTGTAAAAACAAAGTCTGGTAAACAGTACCTTAGATGCACCCGGCGTCTGAATAATAAAGCCTGTCCGGGGTGTGGAAAAATTTATACGGAGGATGTGGAGCGACATGTATATGAGGAGATGGTAAAAAAGCTGAGAGAGGGTCAGGCTCCTGTGGGACACAGATCCCTGAAGGAAGATCTTAGAGTGCAGAAAATATATGAGGAAATAGAAGCGTTGGAGAAGGAGATCGGGATCTTGGTGGAATCGCTGACAGGGGCAGGAGAGATATTGAGTAGCTATATTGACCAGAGGGTGGATCAGCTGGATCAGCTTCGCAGGCAGAAATCGGAGGAACTGGTAGCTTTGTCTGAAAATCAGGCAACGCCGGAACAGATGGAGAGAGTAGTGTCCAATATTAGTCTCTGGGATAATATTGGATTTGATGAGAAACGGTTTACAGTGGATAAGATGATCACAGTTTTGAAAATTTTACCCGGAACTGTTCAGATCCAGTGGAAATTCTAAACAGTTCCGGGTATTGGTTACTGGGTAAGAGATTTATTTTTTTCAAGCATTTGGTGGATGATGCCCTGGGTATATTCGCCAAGATGCTTCTTTGTTTCTTTGTCCAGCTCATCAGGGTAGATGGGCTTGCCGTATTCCACCACAACCTTTGCAGGACGGATCTTCGGGAAATGTGCCTCGAAAATATCTGCAGAGTTATTGATGGCAATGGGGATGATCGGGCATTTCGTCTTGGTGGCGATTTTGAAGCTTCCTTCATGGAAGGGGAGCATATCCAGGTCATCTGTATTTTTGTTTCTGGTGCCTTCTGGGAAGATACAGATGGAAATGCCGGATTTGACCTTATCTACAGCTGCCAGGATGGTTTTCAGTCCCTGCTTGATGTCCTTTCTGTCCAGGAAGAGGCAGTGGAGATATTTCATCCAGGTGGACAGGAGAGGGATTTTCTCCATTTCTTTTTTGGCAATGTAGCCGGTGCGGATAGGGCAGCGGCTGTAGGTGAGGAGGATGTCAAAGTAGCTTCTGTGATTACCGATATACAGGACAGGGGTGTCCTTCGGTACATTTTCCTCTCCTATTACTGTGACTTTGGCTCCTGTGATCCACAGGATAAATCGAAATACAGCCTGAATGATTCGAAGAGAGCTAATATCCTTGGTCATAGGAGAAAATTTGCCGATGATCCATTCTACCAGTAAGATCGGGATAGACAGGATCAGATATCCGATGACCACAATACAGACAAGAATAAAACGTATCATTTGTGAATCCTTTCCGGATCAGTCCCTGAGAGATTGATCCTAACGTCATTGTATTCATTATAAAGAATCTGCCCACAGCCTGCAAGTATAAATCCCGTTGAATCTGCATAGAATGGCTAGTAAAGAAATATGCCGAGGTAGCATTGTGAGAAAAAAAGCCTGTATGGCCATGGTTTTTTTGCTGGCTGTAATGCTTCTGACCGGATGTGGGCTCATTAAGATAGAGGAGGGAGAACGCACTCCTTTGGAATATACAATTGTGAAACAGGAGGAAATCCCTGCAGAAGCAGTCCGCTTTATGGAACAGAAAAAGAAGAAGGGCTTTCAGATGACCTATAAGGTGGAAGACAGTATGTATCTGATGAAAGGGTATGGCACTCAGGTAACAGGTGGCTACAGTATTCAGGTAGAGGAGGTCTCACAGTCGGAGAACGGAGTTTTCTGTAAAACCCGGCTTCTGGGACCTGCTGAGGGGAAACAGGGACAGGAGCCCTCCTATCCCTGCATTGTCCTGAAAATAAAAAGTACGGATAAACCGGTACAATTCTTGTGAGGACAGGAAACAAAAAATAGAGATCTGAGTCTGTATATCATAGAAGGAGAGGATTAGAGAATGATGGAATTGAAGAAAGAAACTGTGCAGATGCTTCGGGTGAAAAGTAAGGCTGCCAGCCAGGTAACCTTTGATGAGGATTATAATGTGCCAGATACCAGACCGGATATTGGAAGGATGATCCAGAGTAAGGCGGAGATTTCCATGGATGAAGTGCGCCTTAGTGAAGGAAGGGCTTTTCTGAAGGGGAGCCTGAACGTAGATATGCTTTATGTAGGGGAGAAGGAAGGCAGAATATATAGTCTGGCAGCGAAGCTGCCGGTGGATGAGACTGTGAACCTGGAGGGAATAGAGGGCGGAGATAAGCTTTGTCTGAACTGGGAGATGGAGGATCTGAGCATCCATGTGATCCATTCAAGAAAGCTGAATATCAAGGCCATCGTAACCTTTTATGCTGCGGTGGATGAGACAACAGGGATTCAGATACCGGTGGCTCTGGAGGAAGAGGATATTTCGGTAAAAAAGAAGCGGGTGGGGCTTATGAGTCTCTGTATACATAAAAAAGATACGCTACGTATTAAAGAAGATATTGAACTTGCAGCGAACCGGCCTAATGTGGAGTCCCTTTTATGGCACACTATAGAACCCAGAAACCTGGATCTGCGGGTGGAGAAGGATAAGATACGTGTGAAGGGAGAGCTGGCAGTATTTATTCTGTATGAAGGGACAGATGAGGAAGCTTTGCCGCAGTGGCAGGAATATACCCTGCCCTTTTCCAGGGAAATGGAGTGTCAGGGGTGTGGGGAGGAGCTGATTCCCCATATTGAGGTTTCCCTGATCCATCAGGGGATGGAGGTAAAACCGGATGGAGACGGGGAGGAGAGGATTTTTCAGGTAGATGCTGTACTGGAGCTGAATATGAAGCTATACCGGGAGGTAGAGTATGATCTGGTCCAGGATGTATATACTCCTCTGAAAGAATGCGTGCTTCATGGAAAACAGGAGATTCTGGAAAGTCTTCTGGTGCGGAATTTATCCAGGTTCCGGATGAATGACAGAATTAAAGTAAAGGAAAGCCAGGGGAAAGTGCTGCAGCTTTGCCATAGCTGCGGCAGGGTGAAGATTGATAAGACCAGGATTACGGAGGAGGGAATCCAGGTAGAGGGAATTGTGATCCTAAGGCTTCTTTATATTATTGGTAATGATGAGATGCCCTTTTATTCTATGGAAGCTATGCTGCCCTTTACCCATGTGATCGATGCAAAGGGTGTGGGTCCGGACTGCAGGTATTTTCTGCATTCGGAGCTGGAGCAGCTTTCTGTGACTATGGCTGACGGAGATGAGATCGAGGTAAAGGCTTCTGTAGGGCTGAATGTGCTGGTATTCAGGCAGTGGGAGGAAATGATCATTGATCATGTGGAGGAGAAACCTCTGGATATGAAGAAGATCCAGGATATGCCAGGTGTTACTGTTTATATGGTTAAGCCGGGAGATACGCTGTGGGATATTGCCAGATCCTTTTATACCACAGTGGAGGAAATCTGCACGATGAACAGTCTGCAGGAGGCGGAGATCAGTCCCGGCCAGTCTCTGCTTCTGGTAAAACAGGTACAGAGCTAAAAGGCTGCCGCAGGTTCTGTTATTGAAAAAAATCCCACAAAAAAACAGAGTTTCCTGTATTGAAATCCTGCTGAAAATGATTTAAAATAAAACTCAAGAATGCTTTGTATACAAAGTACAAAAGCCCGGTTCCAATACCGGGTATTTGCTGAAGAATAAAAAACAAAGGAACAAACGGAGGGTTATATGCGTTTACGTGCACTGGCGAAGATTAATTTGGGACTGGATATTCTGGGAAAAAGAGAGGATGGATATCATGAGGTGCGGATGATCATGCAGACCATTCAGATGTATGATGTGCTGGAGATAAAGAAAAAGAAAGCCCCCGGGATTTCTCTGTCTGTGAATTATCCATATATTCCCTGTGACGAGAGAAATCTGGTGTACAAAGCAGCGAAGCTTCTGATGGATGAATTTCAGGTGAAGGGTGGAGTTACCATCAGACTTGAAAAGTTTATTCCTGTAGCTGCAGGAATGGCAGGAGGAAGCTCTGATGCGGCAGCAACACTGGTGGGGATCAATCGTCTGTTTAAGCTTGGACTGAGCGAGAGAGAACTGATGGACCGGGCAGTAAAGATTGGGGCAGATGTTCCTTATTGTATTATGAGAGGTACGGCTCTGGCAGAGGGGATCGGTGAGAAGCTTACCGGAATCACTCAGGTACCGGAGTGCTTTGTGCTGATCGGTAAGCCGGGGATCAATGTATCTACCAGGGCAGCCTATGAGAGCCTGAATCTGTCTGGGATTCAGAATCATCCGGATATTGACGGAATGATTCGGGATATTCAGAATGGTGATCTGCAGGGAATGACTGCCAAAATGGGAAATGTATTTGAGCCGGGAATTATTGGTCAGTATCCTGTGATTCAGGAGATTAAGGATCTGATGGAGAGCCATGGGGCATTGAAGGCTATGATGAGTGGAAGCGGCCCTACAGTGTTTGGCATTTTTGACAGTCAGGAGAAAATGGATGCTGCTGCGAAAATCCTGAGAGAGAGTAATCTGGCCAAAACAGTATTTGGAACCAGAGTCTTTAACAGGATTTGATATTGAAATATACAGAAGGAGCGGAGGAATATACAGATGACAAGTGAGTTTTCCGTAAATATGAATGAATATCTGCCACTGCGGGATGTGGTTTTTAATACTTTGCGTCAGGCAATACTGAAGGGGGAATTGAAACCGGGGGAGAGACTGATGGAGATTGCACTGGCAGAAAGGCTGGGAGTCAGCAGAACTCCTATTCGTGAGGCAATGCGCAAGCTGGAACAGGAGGGACTGGTGGTGATGATCCCGCGCAGGGGAGCCCAGGTTGCCAATATTACAGAGAAGGATCTGAATGATGTTCTTGAGGTTCGTATTGCTCTTGAAAATGTTGCCATTGAAAAGGCCTGTGACCGTATGACTGAGGAGGAGATGAGCAAACTGTGGCTTGCAGCCAAGGAGTTTGAGCATACTATTGCAGAGGGAAATCTGGTAAAGCTGGCAGAGGCTGATGTGGCCTTTCATGAGATTATTTATCGGGCATCAGACAACAAGCGTCTGATCCAGGTGCTGAACAACATGCGTGAGCAGATCTACCGTTACAGGGTGGAATATCTGAAAGAGGGAGAAACCAGAGATGTGTTGGTGAAGGAGCATGAGGAGCTGACCAGGGCTATCCGGGAGCGCAATGTGGAGCGCGCAAAGGAGCTGTCATTTCAGCATATTGAGAATCAGAGAATGGCGATCATGCGATCCATTGAGGCAGAGAATGCGGAAAAGGAGAAGCGGGAGAGAGAGAAGAGCAGAAATCATAAATAAAATTTCAAATTCCGGAGATTCTAAGAGAGGTGAAAGACCTCTCTTTTTTTGTGGAAAAAATAGGATGTGGAAAGTCATCCGAAGGAAAAGGACAGAGAGGGAAGTGAGTAAAAGGATAAAATCATGAGGAAATCAGGAGGGAAAGCATTGGAGCAGGAGAAAAAAAGACAGCCGGAGCAGGAAGGGGACAACGCACAGGACAGAAAGATCAGCTCCAGTCTGCGGGAAAATGAGAAGTATCTGAGAAAACGGCTGGAAAACTGCAGTGATATTCTGATCCGTCCCATGCGGCTGGGAGAACAGCGAAAGGTAGATTGCCTGATGGTATATATTGAGGTTGCTGTTTCCAATATGATGCTGGATGATTCTGCCATTGGAAAAATGATCAATCATTTCTGGACTGTTTCCCCGGAACAGATCCGGGAGTTCGTTCAGTACAACAGTCTGGGAATCGCAGATGTAAAGAAGTTATCCGGAATGGAAGAGGCACTAAGTGCCATACTTACAGGAAATGCAGTTTTCTTTATGGATGGTTATGACAGGGCCATGAAAATATCAAGCAAAGGATATCCGGCTATGGGAGTATCGGAAGCAGATAAAGAAAAGGTACTCAGAGGTTCCAGAGAAGGATTTTCCGACAGTGTGAAAAGTAATTCTGCGCTGGTGAGGAAGCGCCTGCGGGATACCAGGCTGAAGGTGGAGGAATACAATGTGGGTGTCCGGTCCCACACTCTGGTGCAGATTCTCTATATGGAGGATCTGGTCCATGAGGAGCTTCTGGAGGAGGTAAAGGAACGGTTGGGAGAGTTTGAGATTGACGGGATCCTGGACAGTGGGATGCTGGAGCAGCTGACGGAGGACGCATGGTATTCGCCTTTTCCCCAGTATCAGACTACAGAACGGCCGGACCGGGCTGTGCAGGAAATTCTGAATGGAAAGGTGGTACTCCTGTGTGATAACTCTCCGGAAGCGTTGGTATTGCCTGGAAATTTTGGCAGCTTTATGGAGAGCAGCGAGGACTGGTATCACAGATTTGAGATGGCTTCCTTCCTGCGGATGCTCCGGTATCTGGCAGTGCTGGCTGCTACCCTTCTGCCGGGACTTTATCTGGCAGTGATACGTTTTCATACTCAGATTTTGCCTGGGAATCTGATCCTTTCCTTTGCAGAAGCCAGGGAGGGAGTTCCTTTTTCCAGTGTGACAGAGCTGATTTTTCTGGAACTGTCCTTTGAATTGCTCCGGGAAGCGGGAGTGAGGGTGCCGGGTGCCCTGGGAAATGCCATTGGAATTGTGGGAGGCCTGGTGATCGGGCAGGCGGCTGTGGAGGCAAACCTGGTCAGCCCTATTGTGGTGATGATCGTGGCACTTACTGCTCTGGGATCTCTTGCAGTTCCCAATGAAGAGTTTGCGGCAGCATTTCGGCTGTTGAAATATGTTTTCCTTGTTATGGGAGGCGGCCTGGGAATTTACGGTATTGTTCTGGGAATATATCTTACAGCAGGACATCTGGCAGGACTTGTCAGCTTTGGAATTCCTTATCTGATGCCCTTTGTGAAAAAAACTTCCGGAACCAATTCCGGGGAGGGAATCTGGCGGCTGCCTATCCGCAGAAGGATCTTTCGGCCGGGCTATGCCAGAGAAGACCAGAGCCTGCGGTTGAAAAGAAAGGAGCAGTCATGAGATTTGCAGAAAATAACAGAATTTCCCACAGACAGCTTTACAGGCAGATGATCCTGGAGTTTCTGGCGCCTTTTATTCTGTGCATGTACGGAGCCAGGAAGCTGAATGGGATCAATGCATTGATTGGCATGGCAATGGCCTTGATCCCTCTGGGTTTTTATGTGATCGTTCTTATCCGCATGACACCGGTGTTTGAGAATCTGAAGAAAAGCGGAGGAGTTCTTGTGGGGCGGCTGACAGGATTATTTTTCATAGTGTTTATTCTTATGGCAGGCGGCTATATCCTGGCTGTTCTGGGACAGTTGGTGCCGGTAAGCCTGATCACAGGAATGTCTGAGGAATGGATTACTTTCTGGGCAGTTTTGGTGTGCATGACCGGAATCAGGGGAGGAATGCCCGGCAGAGGAAGAATGGCACAGATATCCGGAGGGGTGCTGCTGGGAGGCATGATTTTGATGATGGTTCTATGTATTCCTCAGGGAAAGATAGAATATCTGCAGGATATGGCTGCTGCATGGAAGTTTTCGGGTCAGGAGATTTTGGAGGGCTTTTACGGAACCATATGTGCGTTTTCTGCTGTAGGGCTCCTTCCCTTTCTTCTGGGAAATGTGGAGAAATATGCAAGTGCAGAGAAAACAGTGCTGGCGGGGATTCTCACATTGGGCGGAATCCTTATGGGAATGGCTGTGCTCCTTCCTGCTGTGCTGGGATATGGCAGGATTGTTCAGGAGAGATATCCGGTGCTGCCGTTGCTGGACGGAGCAGACCTGCCGGGAAATGTGCTGGCCAGATTTGATGTACTGTGGATGGGTTTTCTGCTGTACAGTCTTCTGTTTGCCCTGGGAAGCCTTCTGCATTATAGCCGGCAGATCGCGGAAGGAGCAGGACTGGGATGGGGGAAGGTGTGGACTGTGGTCACAGCAGCTCTGATCTGGTGTATTGCCCGGACAGGAAAGTGGATTCTGGAGTCTTTTGGCTGGTACCTTGGCTATATTTTTGTTCCCGGTCTTTTGATCTGTCAGATATTTCTTTTTCTGAGGTCAAAAAAACGCCACAGAAAAAAAGGGGTGATAATTTCCGGAGCACTTATCTGCAGTATAATGTTGGGTGGCTGTGCAGGGGCTGTAGAGCCGGAGAAAAGAATGTATGCCCTGGCTCTGGGGGTGGATGCCTCTGAGGATGGACTTCTGGTTTCCTATGGAATGCCTGATCTGCCTGAAAGTACAGGACAGGGAAAAGAGGAGGAAAATGGAAGCACCAGGGTGTTGGCGATCAGAGGAGAGAATTTTACACAGATAGAGGAGGCTTATGATCGTTCTCAGGAAAAATTCCGGGATCTGGGGCACCTTCAGGTGTTAGTGCTGGGGAAGCCGCTTCTGGAGGATGGAAGGTGGGAACTGGTGTTGGACTATCTGAAGCAGGAAGCCTTTGTGGGAGAGGATCTGTATGTATTTCAGGCAGAAAATGCCAGCCAGGTGCTGAACTGGCAGGGGCAGGATAATTCTTCTCTGGGAGAATATGTTACAGGGCTGATCGAAAACCGGATGTCCGGGCGCAGGGTGCATACGGTAACTTTGCGGCAGGTGTTTTATGAGAAATATAAAAGCCATACCATGCCAAAGCTGCCGGAAATTACAGTGACGGATTCCAGTCTGGAAATTTCTGTATAAAGTTTTGGGAACTGGAAATGCTTTCTGTAAGGAGGATATGGTTTATGGAGAAAAAAAGGCAAAGAAGACTGGTATTGTCTTTAGCAGCAGGACTTGTGGGGGCTTTTCTGGTAAATGCAGTACCGGAGAGAACAGAATATACAGAAAATATTTACAGGGAACAGGCACAGATCACTGCCTGGTGGGGATCTTTATATCCGAAATTCTGCTTTGCGGAAAAACCTGAGAATACAAAAGAAAAAGTAAAGATTTCCTTCTGGCTTGCACAGGTTCTCGATTGGTGTTAGAATAGGAAAATAACCCAAAGAGATGGAGATTGAGCAATGAAAACAGACAGAGAGGCACCGGTAGGCGTTTTTGATTCCGGTGTGGGAGGACTGACAGTAGCGCGGGAGATCATGCGTAACCTTCCTTCAGAGAAAATAGTATATTTTGGCGATACAGCGCGGGTGCCCTATGGGAATAAATCCCGGGAGACGGTCATCCGGTATTCGCACCAGATCTGCCGCTTTCTTCAGGAACAGCAGGTGAAGGCCATCGTGGTTGCCTGCAATACAGCCAGTGCGTTTGCTCTGGATGCTATACGGGACGACTTTGACATTCCCATTATCGGAGTGATCGAAGCCGGTGCCAAGGTGGCTGCTGCCCGCACCAGAAATAAGCGTGTGGGGATCATTGGTACTGTGGGTACTGTGGGCAGCGGCATCCATGCAGAATATCTCAGGAAGCTGGACCCGGAGATCACGGTATTTGGCAAGGCCTGTCCTCTTTTTGTTCCTCTTGTAGAGGAAGGATGGCTGCATGATCCGGTGACTACAGAGGTGGCGGCCAGATACTTAAGGGAGCTGCAGGATAAAAAAGTGGATACACTGATTCTGGGATGTACACATTATCCCCTGCTTCGTTCCACCATCCGGGAAATTATGGGAGAGGATGTGTGTCTGGTGAATCCGGCGTATGAGACAGCTCTGGAGCTGGGCAGACTGCTGGCGGAAAAGGGACTTTCCAGTACAGGGGCACAGCAGAAGGAGTTCCCTTATCGCTTTTTTGTCAGTGATCTGGCAGATGAGTTTAAGGAATTTGCCAATTCGATTCTTCCTTATGATGTGGAAATGACCAAGAAAATTGATATTGAGAAGTATTAAGGCGCTGTAAGGGCAGCCTGTCAGGAGCAGAGAAAGATGGATAAAGAAGTATTGATTCATGTAAAAGGTTTACATATGATTGATTCTCAGGGAGAAGAGGAGCCGGTGGAGATCATTGTGCCGGGAGAGTACTATTTCCGCAACGGAAGCCACTATCTCCGTTATGAGGAAATTGTGGAGGATTCCCGGAAACCTACCATTAATTACATAAAAATGTCTCCTAAGGGCATGGAAGTCCGCAAAAAGGGAGTAGTCAATGTACATATGGTTTTTGAGCAGGGAAAGAAGAATATGACCTATTATTCGACTCCCTACGGAACCATTGAGATGGGGATCGCAGCCACCAATCTTTTCCTGGAGGAAAAGGACGGAGGACTGAACATGCAAGTGGATTATGCACTGGATATGAACCAGGAGCATGTTGCAGATTGTTGCCTGGCTATTCAGGCACAGCCAAAGGACTGTAAGAAATTTACTTTATAACTGGTATGTCTGCCTGTACAGGCGAAAAAATAAGAAAGACTGCTGTGACAACAGCAGCCTTTTTTATTTTTGAGTTGATTATTTGTTCTTTTTGAAACGGCCGAAGAACCCTTTCTTTTTCGGAGCCGGAGCTTCGAGAGAACCGCGGAGTCCCTTTACTCCTACGATATAAAGACCACTTACCTCTGCTTTGATTTCCTTTTTCACAGGGATAAGGTCGAAAACCTTCTCATCTGCGATCAGAATGGAAATCTTGGGGCCAACCTTTGCCTTGACGATTGGCAGCTTGGAACGGCGCATCAGCTTAGGGGTCTGATCAATAACCATCTGAGGAAGGCCGGATTCCTTCAGTGGCATCCTCTTTTTATCGATAACCAGCATGGAAATAGTTTGTTTGCTTGCTTCGATCTGAGCCTGCTGCTCTTCCTGTTTCTTCTGTGCTTTTTTGCCAAAGAAATATAAACCGATCAGTGCACCGATCAGGATAACAAGAATGACCAGAAGGACAATTGTTACTGTGCTCATTTGCATCCTCCTAATTAATGTAGTGTAAACATCATTGTTTTATTTTACCATTAAATTGTTGAAAACGCAAGTTACTGTTCGTGCAGGTTTTCGGAAAATAAGTGGAAATTTATTTGTTTTCGGGGTATAATTAATTATGTATAACCTGTTTCCGGACGCAAAGCGAAAAGGAACAGGATGTTGTCTTTACTTATATGGATAAAGGAGAAAACTATGAGCGAAATGAAGCCTGATTCTGTTGAAACAGAGGAGAGACTTTTGGAAAAAGAACAGGATGTACCTGTGGAAGACGATGATAAAGCCTATGAAGAGCGGAAAGCTGCCAGACAGGAGCGCCGCAGACGTGAGAAGCGTAAAAGGAGGAACCGTCGTATTGTAGGCGGGATCCTTGTTGCTGCAGTGGCAGCCATAGGTGTTGGCGTGGGATTTTACGGAGAGGAGCTTCAGACTTTTTTTAAGGAGCAGCAGGTGAAAATTTCCCAGCTGACAGCAAGCAATAAAAAAGAGACTGCAGAGGATACAAAGAAAGCAGAAGCGACGGAAAAAGAAGAAACAAAGGAGACAGAGCAGACTTCTGCAAAGGTGGAGGAGACTCCTGCCCCTGAGGATAATCAGGAAACAATGACCAAAGAAGAGAAAAAGATATACAAAAGAGCTAAGCTTTACAGTCAGCAGTATAATTATGACAAGGCAATCAAGGTTCTGAAGGAAAGCTCTTACTATGAGACCAACAGCAGATTTCAGCATGCAGTGGAGGTATATCAGAAGAAAAAGGATTCCTGTGTATCCTGGCCTATCGATCAGGTGACACATGTGTTTTATCACACTCTGATCGCAGATACCTCTAAGGCCTTTGACGGAGATTACAAGGCTGCAGATTACGATCAGGTAATGACCACCATAGATGAATTTAATAAGATCACGCAGAGCATGTATGATAAAGGCTATGTAATGGTAAATATTTATGATCTGGCCAAGGTAGATGAGAATGGTAATATGAGCGCAGGAGAAATTCTTCTGCCGCCCGGTAAAGTGCCGTTTGTCCTTTCACAGGATGATGTGTGCTATTATCATTATATGGACGGTGACGGATTTGCCACCAAACTGGTGGTGGATGAGAACGGTAAGATCCGCAATGAATATGTAAATGATGATGGAAGTGTATCTGTGGGAGATTATGATATGGTTCCGCTGATCGACCGCTTTGTAGAAGAGCATCCGGATTTTTCCTATCGGGGAGCTAAGGGAATTGTGGCATTAACCGGCTATAACGGAATTCTGGGATATCGTACAGATATCAGCTATGAGACACGGCCCGATGATCTGGACCAGAATAAGGTAGACTGGCTGAACAGTCATCCTGATTTTAACCTGGATACTGAGAGAGAAGAAGCCAAAAAGGTTGCCCAGGCTATGAAAGAGGAAGGATGGGTCTTTGCCAGCCATACCTGGGGACATTTGAATGTAAGTCAGATCAGTCTGGAGAGACTCCAGGCAGATACCCAGAAGTTTAAGGAAAATGTGGATCCTCTGATCGGAGGAACAGATATCATTATCTTTGCTTTTGGCGCAGACCTTACAGGAGTGGAGGACTATTCCGGAGATAAATTTGAGTATCTGAAGAGCCAGGGCTATAATTATTATTGCAATGTGGACTCCAGTAAATATTACGTGCAGCTCCGTGACAGATATTTCCGCATGGGAAGAAGAAATCTGGATGGATACCGGATGTATTATAATCCGGATCTGCTGGCGGATCTGTTTGATGCCAGCTCAGTGTTTGATTCTGCCAGACCGGTACCGGTACCGCCTATGGGGCAGAATTAACGGAGTATAGCGATAGAAGGGAGAGAATATGAAGAAAAGAATATATCTTGCCATGCTTGCTGCATGTCTGGCGCTGACAGTGACAGGCTGTGGGGAAAGTGGAAAAACAGGGACAGATACTGCAGAGACACAGGAGAATTCAGATGGAAAAACTGTGGAGGCAGGGGTTTCTAGGCTGGTTTCTGTTGATAATGTAGATAAATACATCACTTTAGGAGAGTATAAGGGGCTGATTCTGGATAATACAGTGGAGGTCATCACAGATGATGATGTGCAGGCCAGAATCGACCAGGAGCTTCAGGATAAAGCAGAGGCAGTTTCTGACGGAGCTCAGGAAGGTGACCTGGTCACAGTGAATTATGTGGGAACTATTGACGGAGAGACTTTTGACGGAGGAACTGCCAATAATTATGATTTTATCATAGGAAACGGTGGGATGTTCCAGGAGTTTGAGCAGGGTGTGATTGGCATGAAGAAGGGGGAGACAAAGGAAATTTCTATTGATTTCCCTTCAGATTACAGTGACAGTACACTGGCAGGAAAAAAGGCAGACTATAAGGTGACTGTCCAGAATGTCCGCCGTGCTCCTGAGCTTACAGATGAATGGGTAACAAAAAATACAGATTATACCACAGTAGAAGAATACCGGGAGGGAACCCGTAAGACTCTGGAAAAGGAAGCCAGGGAATCTGCAGGTGAGGTGCTGAAAAACACGGCGTGGAATACAGTTCTGGAGAACACAGAGGTAAAGGAATATCCTGAGGCAGATGTGGAAAATGCGATTTCTGAATTTCGTAAAAGTATGGAGGTCTATGCGAAGCAGGCAGATATGACACTTGAGGAGTTTGTGGAAAGCCAGGGAATCTCCAAGGATGCTTTTGATGAGCAGAGCCGCCAGTATGCAGAGGGCAAGGTAAAGCAGAACCTGATCGTTCAGGGTATTATGGATGCAGAGGGACTTTCCCTGGATGATAAGGAAAGCCTTAAGGTGCAGGAGGAGCTTGTAAAACAGATGGGAGCTGCTAATCTTGCAGAACTGGTAGATACCTACGGGCAGAGCTATGTGGATGAGTCTGTGGGACTGCTGCGGGTGGAAGACTTTATTGTGAAGAATGCGCAGGTGAGTGAAAAGGCAGCAAACGGAGATACAGTAGCAGATAATGCAGAGGGTGCTGCAGAACAGGCAGAGGATTCTGCATCAGGAGACAGCCAGACAGAAGAGTCAGAAGTGGATCAGAATCTGGAAGATGAGCTTGGTACAGAGACGGAATAGTGATTGTATTTACCGGGTAAATGAGTTATGATAGAGCAATAAGAGATACTTGACATGAATATTAAACAAAAAGTGGGGAAAAAGTAACAATGGATAAGCGGGTTTTGCGTGAAAGAATGCGCAGAAAAAAACGTCAGATGATGATCAGGCGCTATACAAGATTAGGCCTTTATGTCGTGGGACTGATTCTGGCAATTGTATTTGTGGTCAGAGGGATCATAATTCCTGTTGCACATCGTGTAGCCGGAGGCGGTAATACAGAGAAAACTGTAGAGGCTCAGGCACAGACTGAGCAGACTGCTGATCCGAATGCAGCAGTGAGACAGCCGCTGAGGGGAAAATCAGATACAGATAAAATAGGCACCATGACTGTTGGATGGCATGAGGATTCCAATGGGAAATGGTATCAGAACGCAGATGGTACATATTATGCCGGGGGCTTCCAGGAGATTGACGGACAGACATATGCCTTCGATTCCAATGGATATTTACAGACCGGCTGGGTAACCAAGGGAGTGAATGATTATTTCTTCAAGGATGACGGTACCTATGATCCGTCTCAGAAGCGCCCCATGCTGGCGCTGACTTTTGATGATGGTCCGGGACAGTATACAGATGAGTTGCTGGATTGCCTGGAACAGAATAATGCTCATGCAACATTCTTTATGCTTGGCCAGAATGTCGGTGAATATCCGGATGCACCAAAACGTATGCTGGAACTTGGCTGTGAGATTGGAAGTCATTCCTGGGATCATACACAGCTGACTACCATTGATCTTGATGCAGTTGCAAAGCAGTTTTCTGATACAGATGATGCGTTGATTCAGGCATGCGGACAGGCTGCCAGTGTGGCACGTGCGCCTTACGGAGACGGAAATTCAGATATTTATAATACTGTAAATAAGCCGTTCTTTATGTGGTCTCTGGATACAGAGGACTGGAAGCTTATGGATGCAGATGCAGATTACAGTGCGGTAATGAATGGAGATCTGACAGATGGAAGTATCATCCTGATGCATGATATTCATGAGCCATCTGTAAAGGCAGCTTTGAGGCTGATACCAGATCTTATTGCAAGGGGATATAAACTTGTAACTGTAAGTGAGATGGCAGAAGCCAAGAATGTAACCTTGCAGAATGTATGTTATGTGGATTTCTGGCAGAGTACTCTGGACAGCGGACAGGTTCCGGGATATCAGGGCGGTTCTGATGCAGCAGCTTCTGCAGACGGAACAGATGGTACATCTGATGCAAGTACAGACTCTTCTGACGAAAGTGAGGATTATTCTGATGGAAGTTCAGATTCCGGAGATGGAAGCACAGATGACAGCAGCTATGATGATGGTAGCTATGACGACGGAAGCAATGATGATTCCGGAGATTACAGTGATGATAATGTAGATTATGGGGACGGATACGAATAAACAATGAATTTCAGAGATCTGTCCGGATAAAAGAAAGAAGAGCAGTTCCTGTAAAACTGTGATATATACTCAGAATTGCAGATATATCGCAGAGGGGACTGCTCTTTTTTGATATCTGCAAATTGCTCCGCTGATTTACGTTGACCTTTTGCCCCTGATATCATGAAATGAAAAGGTTATAGTTAATGATTTTTACAAAAAACACATAAAATCATCAAAAAAATTGTTGAATATACACAGAAATATAATTGACGTAGAGGATGGTCATTGGTATAATAAAAGCTATAGAATGACTAAAGGTCAGTTCGTTAAGGGAGGACTCCAGATGGGTGAAAATATGAAATTTACAGATTTAGACCAGTATTTATTTGGTCAGGGGACCAACTATGAAGTATATAAAAAATTAGGAGCACATCCTGGTACCCGACGTGGCAAAAAGGGGGTATATTTTGCTGTTTGGGCACCTAATGCACAGGCAGTGTCAGTGATCGGAGATTTTAATGGCTGGGATGAGACTGCAAATCCCATGAAGAAAGTGGGCCCCATCGGGGTTTATGAGGTTTTTGTACGGGGAGCAGAGATCGGACAACTGTATAAGTTTTTTATTACAGGCGCTCACGGGGAGAAGCTTTACAAAGCAGATCCCTATGCGAATGAGGCTGAGAAGCGCCCCGGAACTGCATCCAGGATTACAGATATTACAGATTATAAATGGAAAGATGCTACATGGATCAGAAACAGAGAAAAGTATGATTATAAAACACAGCCCATGGCGATTTATGAAGTACATCCCGGTTCCTGGATGAAGCATGGATGGACAGAAGAGAATGAGGAAGGCTTTTATAATTATCGTGAATTAGCCCCTGTTCTTACTGATTATGTGAAGAAGATGGGATATACCCATGTAGAACTGATGGGAATTGCAGAACATCCCTTTGACGGATCCTGGGGATATCAGGTGACCGGATATTACGCTCCTACCTCCCGTTATGGAACACCTCAGGATTTCAAATATATGATTGATTATTTCCATCGCAATAAGATTGGAGTTATCCTTGACTGGGTGCCGGCACATTTTCCAAAGGATGCCCATGGTCTGGCTAACTTTGACGGAACTGCAGTGTACGAGCATGAGGATCCTAGACAGGGAGAGCATCCGGAGTGGGGTACAAAAATATATAATTACGGCCGTCCGGAGGTAAAGAACTTCCTGATCGCCAATGCTCTCTACTGGGTAGAGGAATGCCATGTAGACGGACTGCGAGTAGATGCGGTGGCATCCATGCTGTATCTGGACTATGGTAAAAAAGATGGCGAGTGGGTTGCAAATAAGTACGGCGGAAATAAAAATCTGGAAGCCATTGATTTCTTTAAGCATCTGAACACAGTAGTGCAGGGAAGAAACCATGGAACTGTTATGATCGCAGAGGAATCTACTGCCTGGCCGAAGGTTACAGGAGATGTGGAGGAAGAGGGACTGGGCTTCAGCCTGAAGTGGAATATGGGCTGGATGAATGACTTCCTGGAATATATGAAGCTAGATCCTTATTTCCGTAAATATAACCATAATAAGATGACATTCTCTATGACTTACGCATATAGTGAGAGGTATGTGCTGGTACTTTCCCACGATGAGGTGGTTCATCTGAAATGCTCTATGCTGGAAAAGATGCCCGGAAGCCCGGAGGAGAAAGTGAAAAATCTGAAGGCTGCATATTCCTTCATGACCTGTCATCCAGGTAAGAAGCTTCTGTTTATGGGACAGGATTTCGGACAGCTTAGAGAGTGGAGCGAGGAGAGAGAAATTGACTGGTTCCTGCTGCAGGAAGAACCGCACAGAAAGCTGCAGGAATATTATGCAGATCTTCTTACGATTTATAAGAAATATCCTGCTCTTTATGCTATGGATAATGATCCGTCCGGTTTTGAGTGGATCAACGCCAATGATGGAGACAGGAGTATCTTCAGTTTTGTAAGAAAGTCACCTACAGGAAGAAATAATATTTTGTATGTGGTTAATTTTACTCCTGTGGATCGTCCGGATTACAGAGTAGGTGTGCCAAAGAAAAAACAATATAAGCTGATCATGGATGAAGAGGGACTGGTAACAGAAACAAAAACCTTTAAGGCTGAGAAACAGGAGTGCGATAACAGACCATTTTCCTTTGCATATCCGCTTCCTGCTTACGGAGTTGCAGTATTTACCTATTAAACATGGTAAAGCGTTAAAAATTCGTGCAAAATAAATAATTGCTTTTTCTTTCTGAGTGCGATATAATGAGCGCGAACAGGAAGAGTTGGTTAAGTTTGTACATGTTGAAAGGAGAAAAAACATGAAGGTATCTAATATTAAAGACATTGATAAATTTTTTGAAGTAGTAGACAGTTGTGATGGCAAGGTGGAATTAGTAACAGGCGAAGGCGACAGACTGAACCTGAAATCCAAATTATCCCAGTATGTATCTCTGGCAAACATTTTCTCAGGCGGAGAGATTCCGGAACTTGAGATCGTTGCATATGAGAAAGAGGACATTGATAAATTAATGAGCTTCATGATCAACGGCTGATCATAGAATATACCAAGGGGCATGATATCATGCCCCTTTCTTTAAAGAACAAAGTGTGTAAAAAAGCTTTGGAACTGTAACTGACAGTATACATATACGGCTGAAAACCAGGGGGCAGACTGCTTCCTGGTCAAAGTGCGTTAAGGTACAAGAAACAGTAATCAGAAAGAAAAGGAGAAAAATGAATCATGGCTACAAAAATTGATATTATTTCCGGTTTCCTTGGAGCCGGCAAAACTACATTGATCAAAAAACTTCTGAAAGAAGCATTTGCAGATGAGCAGGTGGTACTGATTGAAAATGAATTTGGCGAGATCGGTATTGACGGAGGTTTCCTGAAAGAGGCGGGAATCCAGATCCGTGAAATGAATTCCGGATGTATCTGCTGCTCTCTGGTTGGTGATTTCGGAACTTCTCTGAAGGAGGTTGTTGAGAAATATCATCCGGACAGAATTCTGATCGAGCCATCCGGTGTAGGTAAATTATCAGATGTGATCAAAGCAGTACAGGGTGTCCAGGGAGATGTGGATATTGTACTGAACAGCTATACCACTGTGGTAGATGCAAAGAAATGCAAGATGTATATGAGAAACTTCGGCGAGTTCTTTAATAATCAGGTGGAATATGCGGGAGCGGTTATTATGAGCCGTACGGATATTGTAGATGAGAAAAAAGCGCAGCAGGCAATGGAGCTTCTTCGTGAGATCAATGGAAAGGCTGCCATCATTACCACTCCGATCGAAAAACTGGATGGTAAGAAGATTCTTGAGGTTATGGAGAAACCGGTATCTCTGGCAGATGAGATGATGGAGGAAGAGGTTTGCCCGGAATGTGGACATGTGCACAATCATGAGGAGCATGACCATCACCACCATCATGACCATGAGTGCGGCTGCGGCCACGATCATGAGGAGCATGAGCATCATCATCACGATCATGACCATGAGGAGCATGAGCACCATCATCACGACCACGACCACGAGTGCGGCTGTGGCCATGATCATGAGGAGCATGAGCACCATCATCACGACCATGACCACGAGTGCGGCTGCGGCCATGATCATGAGGAGCATGAGCACCATCATCATGACCATGACCATGAATGCGGCTGCGGTCATGATCATCACCATCATCATGCAGATGAGGTCTTTACAAGCTGGGGACGTGAGACAATCCGTAAATACAGCCAGAATGAATTAAAAGAAATGCTGGATGCGCTGTCTGAATCCGGGGATTACGGTATTATCCTCCGTGCCAAAGGAATGCTTCCTGCTGAGGACGGAACCTGGATCTATTTTGATATGGTTCCTGAGGAAACAGAAATTCGTGAGGGTGCACCGGAATATACAGGACGTCTCTGTGTGATCGGTTCCAAATTAAAAGAGGATAAGCTGGCTGAATTATTTAAACTTGCTTAATGATGTTGTAAAAATAAAAGGTTAAAGGAAATAATATTATGGAAGATATCAAGGTTCCCATTTATCTCATTACCGGTTTTCTGGAAAGCGGAAAGACCACTTTCCTGGATTTTACATTGCAGCAGGAGTATTTTTCCATTGATGGAAAAACTCTGTTGATCCTCTGTGAAGAGGGAGAAGAGGAATATGACAAGGAAAAACTGAAGCTTGCAAACACAGTAGTTGAGGTGATTGAGGAAGAGGATGACCTTACACCTCAGCGTCTGGCTGCTATGGATATTATCCATCAGCCGGACCGTGTGGTTATAGAATACAATGGAATGTGGCTTGTGAGCAAATTTGAACAGATGGAACTGCCGGAAGGCTGGGGGATTGAACAGGAGATCACCTGTGTAGATGCCACTACCTACCAGGTGTACATGGCAAATATGAAATCTCTGTTTATGGATATGGTCAGAAATACAGACATGGTTATTTTTAACCGCTGTAAAGAGGGAGATCCTCTGCCTGCATACAGAAGGGGAATCAAGGTTGCCAATCAGAGTGCAGAGGTTATTTTTGAGGATGAAGAAGGGGAAATGGAGGATATTTTCCAGGATGAGCTGCCCTTTGACATCAATGCGCCTATTGTGGAGATACCCCCTGAGGATTATGGAATCTGGTTTGTAGATGCCATGGATAATCCGGATACCTATGTGGGAAAAATCGTACGTTTTAAGGGACGTGTGATGAAGCCACGTGGAATGGGAAGCAAATTTTTTGTTCCTGGACGTGTGGCTATGACCTGCTGTGCGGATGATACCACTTTCCTGGGATATATCTGCAGAAGTGATTATGCTCCTCATATCAAGGAAGGAAGCTGGGTGGAGGTAACTGCGAAGGTTGCTTTTGAAAATCGTACAGAATATCAGGGAGAGGGCATAGTTCTTTATGCGTCAGATGTAAAGGAATGTGAACCTTTAAAAGAAGAAATGGTATATTTTAACTAGGGAGAAAATATGTACTTAGTAGTTGGTTTGGGAAACCCGGGGCGGCAGTATGAGGCTACCCGCCATAATATGGGTTTTGATACAATAGATTATCTGGTGGAGGAATATAAGGTTCCCCAGGGTGGCGTGAAATTCAATGCCATGTATGGAAAGACCGTGATCGGCGGTGAGAAGGTGATCCTTATGAAGCCGTTGTCCTTTATGAATTTAAGTGGTGGTCCGGTCAGGGATATGGTGAATTATTTCAAGATCGACCCGGAGACAGAGCTGATCGTAATCTATGATGATATTGACCTGGATCCGGGACAGCTCAGGATCCGCAAGCAGGGAAGTGCAGGCGGGCATAACGGGATCAAGGATATTATCCGTCAGCTTGGCACAGAGAAATTCCTGCGGATCAAGGTGGGAGTAGGTGCCAAGCCCAAGGGCTGGGATCTGGCAGATTATGTTCTGGGAAGGTTTTCCACAGAAGACAGAAAAATTGTGGATGAAGCCATTGCAAGAGCAGGGAAGGCTGTGGATATCATGATTTCCCAGGGACCGGATGCTGCCATGAATGAATTCAATAAAAAGGCAAATTTATGACTGTTTCGGGAGATTAGGCATGAAAGCTTTTTTGACACCTCTGCAGGGGCTTGCAGAGTTTGAACAAATTTGTGAAAAAGGCAAAAAAAATAAAGGAGTCCTTCAGGTTTCCGGGTGTCTGGAATCCCAGAAGGCTCATTTAATATATGGCCTTTGTCAACTGGCGCCATTTCGTCTGATCCTGGCAGAGGATGAGCGGCGTGCCAGGGAGATTTATGAAGATTATCGATTTTACGATAAAAAGATATATTTATATCCTGCCAGGGATCTGCTATTCTTTCAGGCAGATATTCATGGGAATCTGTTGATCCGCCAGAGAATGCAGGTGGTCCGTGCGCTTATGGAGGAAAAGGAACTGGCTGTTGTTACCAGTATTGATGGCTGTATGGATTTTCTGGAATCTCTGGAGCAGATAAGGGAACAGCTTCT
Organism: Blautia difficilis; assembly: GCF_014297245.1. Classification (NCBI taxonomy): domain Bacteria; kingdom Bacillati; phylum Bacillota; class Clostridia; order Lachnospirales; family Lachnospiraceae; genus Blautia; species Blautia difficilis. The sequence continues at coordinate 24,324 of NZ_JACOQG010000030.1, forward strand.
GCATTTTACCAGCGACAGCACGGTGAATATAGATGCTCTGAAAGCCAGGCTGGTATGGCTGGGCTATGAAAGGGTAGGACAGGTAGAAATGCCGGGGCAGTTTTCCATTCGTGGCGGTATTGTAGATATTTATTGCCTGACAGAGGAGAATCCCTGGAGAATTGAGCTGTGGGGAGATGAGATTGATTCTATCCGCAGCTTTGACGCAGAGAGCCAGCGTTCTCTGGAAAATCTGGAAGAGATCACAATTTATCCTGCTGTGGAGCATCCGGGGGAGAAGGCCCAGCTTTCTTTTCTGGATTATTTTCCTGCGGAGAAATCTGTGGTTTTTCTGGATGAACCAAATCGTCTTGTGGAAAAAGGACAGGCTGTGGAGGAGGAATATAGCCAGAGCCGTCTGCACAGAGCAGAAAAGGGAGAGGAGAATCTTCCGGAAAACTGGCTTTGTTCTTTTGAAAAGGTACAGAAGGAGCTGAACAGGCGAAATTGTATTGCCCTCTGTGCACTGGAGCCCAGACAGGCTGGCTGGAAGATCAATGAAAAATTTTATATAGAGGCCAAGTCTGTAAATTCTTATAACAGCAGCTTTGAGCTTCTGACAAAGGATCTGGAACAGTACAAAAGACAGGGATACAGGGTTGCGCTTCTTTCCGGTTCCAGGACCAGGGCAGAGCGCCTGGCAAAGGATCTTCAGGAACAGCAGCTTTCGGCTTTTTACAGTCAGGATTATGACCGGCAGATTCAGCCGGGAGAGATCATGGTGGTCTATGGCCATGCGAAAAAGGGATTTGAGTATCCCCTGACCAAGTTTGTGGTCATGACAGAATCTGATATTTTTGGCCATGAGCAGAAAAAGCGAAAAAAGAAAAAGAATTATAATGGAAAGCGCATTCAGGATTTTGCAGAGCTTTCCATTGGAGATTTTGTAGTTCATGAAAGACATGGTCTGGGTATTTACCGGGGCATTGAGAAGGTTGAGGTTGACCGGGTGGTCAGAGATTATATCAAGATCGAATATCAGGGAGGAAGTAATCTCTATATTCTGGCTACCCAGCTGGATTCTCTTCAGAAATATTCCGGAGGGGATGCTTCAAATACTCCTAAACTGAATAAACTGGGAACTTCTGAATGGAATAAGACAAAAAGCAAGGTCCGGGGTGCTGTGAAAAATATCGCAAAGGAACTGGTGGAGCTCTATGCGGCCCGCCAGGAGAAGGAAGGGTATGTGTGTGGTCCGGATACTGTGTGGCAGAGAGAGTTTGAGGAGATGTTCCCCTATGAGGAAACAGAGGATCAGCTTGCTGCCATTGAGGATGCCAAAAGGGATATGGAGAGCACCAGGATCATGGACCGGCTAATCTGTGGAGATGTAGGATATGGAAAAACAGAGGTAGCGCTCCGGGCAGCCTTCAAGGAGGTACAGGAGAGCAGACAGGTGGCATATCTGGCACCTACCACCATTCTGGCTCAGCAGATTTATAATACTTTTGTCCAGCGAATGAAGGAATTTCCGGTACGTGTGGAGCTGCTCTGCCGTTTCCGCACGCCTGCCCAGCAGAAAAAGGCAATTGAAGATCTGAAAAAAGGACAGGTGGATGTGGTGATCGGAACCCACAGAATCCTGTCCAAGGATGTGAAATTCAAAAATCTGGGTCTTCTGATCGTAGATGAGGAGCAGCGTTTTGGGGTCACTCACAAGGAAAGGATAAAGCAGCTGAAAAAAGATGTGGATGTACTTACTCTTACTGCCACACCGATTCCCAGAACCCTTCATATGAGTCTGATCGGGATCAGAGATATGAGCGTACTGGAGGAGCCACCCATGGACAGAATGCCTATCCAGACTTATGTAATGGAGTATGATGAAGAGACTGTACGGGAAGCCATTAACCGGGAGCTTCGCAGAGGCGGGCAGGTGTATTATGTTTATAATCGGGTAACGGATATTGCAGATGTGGCATTGCGTATTGCAAAGCTGGTGCCTGAGGCAAGAGTGGATTTTGCCCACGGGCAGATGAGCGAGCGGGAACTGGAAAACGTTATGTACGGTTTTGTAAATGGAGATATTGATGTGCTGGTTTCCACTACCATCATTGAGACAGGACTGGATATTTCCAATGTTAATACCATGATCATCCATGATTCGGACAGATATGGACTTTCCCAGCTTTATCAGCTGCGAGGCAGAATCGGACGGTCCAACCGCACGGCTTACGCATTTTTGATGTACCGAAAGAATATGATGCTGAAGGAGACTGCAGAGAAGAGACTGGCTGCAATCCGTGAATACACAGATCTGGGAAGCGGCTTCAAGATTGCCATGAGGGATCTGGAGCTTCGTGGTGCAGGAAATCTTCTGGGAGCCCAGCAGCATGGGCATATGAATGCAGTCGGATATGATCTGTATTGTAAGATGCTCAGTGAAGCGGTAAAAGAAGCCAAAGGAATCCATACAATGGAAGATTTTGACACATCCATTGACCTGAATGTAGATGCTTATATTCCGGATACTTATATTGGAAATGAGTTTCAGAAGCTGGATATTTATAAACGGATTGCGGGAATTGAAAATCAGCAGGATTATGATGATATGTTGGAAGAACTTCTGGACCGGTTCGGAGAGCCGGGAAAGGCTGTGCTGAATCTGTTGGCTGTAGCCAGATTAAAATCCATTGCCCACAGGGGTTATGTGACGGAAATCAAACAGCTGGGGAAAGAGGTGCGTATTACTCTATATGAAAGGGCAAAGCTGAATCCTGCAGGAATTCCTCTGCTGATGCAAAAGTATGGGCGGAGTCTGCAGTTTAAAAATGACCGGGAACCTAAGTTTATTCTGAATCTCAGAGATCATCTGATCCAGGCGCTTACAGAGTTTGCAGGAGAGCTGGAGAAAATGGCAGAAGGATCGGAGATGTAACAGAAAGAAAGATATCTGGGATTTCGGGAAAATCGTGATGAAAGTGTGAATTGTATGAGATATTTTACAATTTGCCTTGCCCTCAGACTGAAAAAAGATTATACTGAGATAAGCGCACAGGACGGAAGGATAATATTCCTGTGAATATATGGAGGAAGAAATGAAAAAAATGATGAAAAGAACAGCCGCTGTGACCTTGGCAGGCATTATGTCAGTGGGACTGCTTACAGGCTGCGGAAGCAAAACAATAGACGGAACAAAAACAGTAGCTACTGTAGACGGAACTGAGATTCCTCTTGGCGTGGTAAGTCTTTATGCCCGTCAGCAGCAGGAGCAAACAACTGCCATGTATATGAGCTATATGGGAAGTGCTAATAATATCTGGGATCAGACTGCAGATGAGGATTCCGGAAAGACTTACGGAGATCAGGCAGTGGAGAGCAGCCTGAAGTCTGTAGAGACTATGTATATCCTTAAGGAAAAGGCAGCTGACTATAAGGTTGAAGTGACAGAGGATGAGGAAAAAGCCATTGCAGATGCAGCTTCACAGTTCATGGCTTCCAATGGAGAGGATACGATCAAAGAGCTTGGAGTTACCGAGGATCAGGTAAAGACTCTGTTAGAACTTCTTACCATTCAGAAGAAGATTTATAATCCTATTGTTGCGGAGGGCAATATTACAGTTTCTGATGATGAAGCAAATCAGTCCTCTTTCACATATGTCAGCATTTCTACCAGTGGTGATGATGTGACTGATGAGCAGAAAGAGGAGAAAAAGAAACAGGCCCAGGAGATTCTGGACAAGATGAAAGAAGATCCTACTGCTGATATGAGTGAAATTGCTAAGAGCGTGGATGACAGTTATTCTGCAGTAGAGGGCAATTTTACAACCAAAGAGAGTGATGAGGATAGCGAGGATGAGGATTACAGTTCTACCGCATATCCGGATGAGGTTCTGAAAGTACTCCGTGGTCTGAAGGATGGAGAGGTTGCTTCTGATATTATTGAGACAGATACAGGATATTATGTAGTAAGACTGGATAAGGTTCATGATGATGATGCAACCGCATCCAAGAGAGAATCTCTGAAGAACTCCAAGGAGAGCACCTACTATTCCGATACTACAAGTGATTGGCTGGACAGTGCAAAGACCGATGTGAACAAGAAGGTTCTTAAAACTCTGAAGATTACAGATAAGCATACCTTCACAGCACCTACACCTACGCCAACACCTGAGGTAACTGAGGAAGCAACAACCACACCTGAGGCAGAGGAAGAAGCAACAGAAACACCTGCAGCAGAAGAAGAGGCAACAGAGACACCTGCAGCAGAAGAGGAAGTAACAGAGACACCTGCAGCAACAGAAGCAGCAGAATAAAAATGAGATAAAATGAAAGCCGGCTATATCAATCCGTAGGATTGATATAGCCGTTTTTTTATGTGGCTTGCTTTTGCAGTATCAGAAAATTACAGTATCCCTGCCGTTAGTCTTGCCATAATATAGCTTGTCATCTGCATGCTTGACCATTTCTGAAGGACTGGAGTGATAATCGTATTCCTCCAGACCAAAGGTCATAGTTACATGAAGGGAGACATCCTTATAAACGATCGTTAGATCAGAGACTGCTAATCGGATATTATCCATCAGTGCGCTGGCTTCATCCAGATTGAGTCCGGGAAAGAAAAAGAGAAATTCTTCACCGCCCCATCTGCACACATGTCCCAGTCCCAGGGTTTTTTCCTTGAAAAGCTTTGCCAGATCAGTGAGGACCTGGTCTCCGCAGTTATGACCATAGGTATCGTTTACCTTTTTGAAAAAATCAATATCTCCGATAGCAATACTGAAATTTTCGGTTGGATTTGCTGCAATATGATTTTTCAGGATATCCTCCATACGTCTGCGGTTATACAATGTGGTAAGAGGATCTGTGGCTGCCTGCTGCTGCAATTCCATGTTGTAGAGAAAAAGGTGTTTCTCTGCTTTTTGAAGATTAGAACTGAAAGTAATGCAGACTAATACCATAATAATAAAGGAAAGTACAGTGTTTACAATCTGCAAGATCAGCATTTGTTCATTATTCAGAGAATATACAGGGGCATTGAGCTGACAGTTGAAAAATAAAGCCATTCGCAGGAAAAACAGGAAAATGGTAAAAACAATTTTATTGAACAGCCGGTCATAGATGGAAAACATGGAAACCAGCAATAACGGCATCATGAAATTGATTCCACCACAATTCCATCCATAGCAGTAAATGAAGTAAGTGATCCATCCTACGGAAATGCATACATAAAACAGAAGATTCCATCGGATAGGAATGGTGTTAACTTTTTTCCTGGCTATACAGGAGGCTGCTATCCAAAATAATACGGGGATACAGTTCCTGACATATCCCATTTGCACCAGGCAGATAATAAAGATAGCAAAATAGGCGATATAAATATTGTAGGATCTGGTCAGAATCAGGGAATAGTAGACAGGGGTTGATTCTGGCAGATTCTCCTGAGGTTTTTTTGTGTTCATACAAAATCCTTTACTGAAAATTTATATTATATAAGATGAAAATGTTTTAAAGCATTTGCAATTCCGTCCTCTTCTATAGGAGTGGTCTGATAGGTGCAGTAAGGCAGGATCAGGGGGTCTGAGTTCCCCATTGCAATGCTAGTTTTGGCATATTTAAGCATAGGAAGATCATTGGTGCTGTCACCGAAGGCATAGGTATTCTCAATGGAAGCCCCAAGGTGATCGGTGAGAAACTGAATGCCTGTAGCTTTGCTGTAGTTTTTCTGGGCCAATTCCCAGGCTGCATCTTCATGAACAAAACAGGTGAAATGTAGGTCTGCAAATTTGCGGAACTCCTGGCGGTCAGATTCTGCAGTAGGAAATACCAGAAATTTGTCAAATGTGAAGTTCTCATATTCCTGGGCAGTGTACAGAGAAATGTCCTCTGTAACAGCTACCTTTTTCAGATTCTGTATAGCATCCGGCAAATCATAGGAAGAGCTGTCATACAAAATTTTGTCCGGCTGTTCAAAGCAGGCGGGAAGTCCGCACTGTCGAAGCCTTTCCACAATTTCTCTGCATAACGGGTTTGGAATAGAGCTGGAAAGCAGAAGTTTGTCGTGGAGATAGATCTGGCTTCCGCAGCCACATACATATCCGTCAAAATTCATTTCCCGGATCATATCCGGAAGCATCGTGTAGGTACGCCCGGAATTAATGAAAAGCAGATGACCATTTTTACGGGCAGCCTTTAATGCCTGCTGTGTACTGTCTGGGATTGTCCAGGGATAAGCGGTGAGCAGCGTGCCGTCGATGTCAAAAAATAAAAGTTTTTGATCTTTATTCATCCAGAGAATCCTCCTCATCTGAGATAGATTTCTCTCCGGTGTGTATACGGATGCCATTGAGCTCTACGTCACCTTCCATAGGGATGACCAGACATTTTACACCGTCAATAAGCTTTGTTTCCACAAGTGCGGCCCGTTCAGGATCTACATGTACTACCACATCAGGTGTTTTGATCTCAAAACGTCGGGTGTTGGTGATGTTTGAGGCTACCAGAGAGGATTTTTCTCCGGCATTGATTTCATATTGTTCATCAAAGGACTGGAGCTTCTCATCCTCTACACCGCAGTCTTCAAAAAGTCGTTTGACTTCAGATTTGGTAAGGACTACAGGTTCAGGCTCATCCTTCTGGGATTCGATCAGTTCATTCAGCTTTTCGTGAATATTCATAACTGTATCATAGTTGCAGTCATCTCCCAGGGTTTCTTCTACCAGAGCATTAAAGGAGTCCTTTTGTCCGCCGGCAGAAAGAGGGGCGGTGCATCCCAACAGTTCGTCAATAAAGATATCCCGAAGCTCATTGGTATTCTTGCTATAATAAAGAACACCGTGGATATCCGTGCTGCGGTCATTAAACTGTGGGAAAAGGAAAGCTACTTCAGGCATTTCTACGATCCAGTCACGGATACGGTCCTGAATGCTGTTGGTCTCAGCGTTATAACAGAGTCCTGCTTTGGAAAGCTTTACAGGACAGATACAGCACATAATGTGATCATAAATCTCATCAGATGCATCGAACATCTCTGCACCATCAGAGGATTTGCCGGGAATATCGTAGACTCCGTGGATCAATATAATATAGTAGTTTTCCGGATAATCATAGTTTTCAATAATCCGGTCATAGAAGCTTTCAACAAGCTCATCGTCAGTCAGCTTGCTGCTTCGCAGTTTCATAAGAAAATGCTGGGTGCCTCCCTCAGCCTCCTGGTCCAGAGGGAATTCCATGTTCATAAGATTTTTACCCACTGTACCGGATAGAGATTTGCGGAAAATCTCAAAATATTTAAACATTTCCTCCTCAGAGAGAGAAAGAAAGGCTTCTTTTAATTCGGTCTTCTTGTTTTTTTCCCCATCTACGTAACAGCCGCAGATACGGGTGATAGAACAGTTTTCCGGAGTAAACTGTTTCTTAATTTCGGAAATTTCTTTTTTATTCATAAAAGGAGATACCTCATTTGTTGTTTGATTGTAATGTATAATCAGCGGATTTTGAATGTTTGAGAATTGCGGGAGCTGCTTTGCAGCGGAGCAATTCGTAGATATCAAGTTAGGGGCAAAATGCCTTTTGTCCCTAACATCATAACATTTATTATAGAACAGATTTAACTTTGGGGCAAGGAAGAAGTATAACAAAACATAAACAAAACACAAAAATTGCAACGTATAATTACTAAAACGGAAAAGAAAATAAAAAATAAAATAGTTGAAAAATTTCAGGTACGATGTTATATTGGAAATAGGCGGGAAAACGTTTTCTTGCATACGGAAAAATCCCCTTGAAAAGTTTTATAAATGTTGAAAAAACGGATGATTGCGTGGGAAAACGTTACCATATGAACCTGTTTTAACCGAATTAAGTAAGTCCCCCCGCTTCAATTGCGAAGAGCAATAAGCAGTTATTTGGTTATGGGCAAATAGCGAAGCGGATTGCGAATATCTGCTTGACCAAGACAGAAAGGATAAGGAAGAAAATGGATGTAACAATTAAGGATATAGCAGCTGATGCAGGGGTATCTGTATCTACGGTATCTCGTGTTGTGAATGGCTCTAAATCTGTAAGTCCTGAATTAAAGGGGCGGGTTATGGCCAGTATTGAGAAATTTCATTTCCGTCCCAATGCTGCAGCCCGCAGTCTGGTTACCAGAAACACCGGACTGGTAGCTGTTCTGGAAGCAGATGTACGAAATCCGATCACAGCCCTTCATCTGAAGCAGATCAGTGACGTATGTATGAAGCACGATAAAGTGATGATTGTCTGCGATTACGATTTTGACCAGGATAAGGCTCTTCTTCTGATGGATAATATGCTGGAACGAAATATTGACGGATTGATTTTTCAGGGAGTTCATCTTAATGAGGAAATCTTGGAAAGACTTGGGAGATTTCAATGTCCGGTTGTGCTGGGAAATCAGGGACCATCAGAAGATATGAGATGTGAGTTTCCGGCTGTTACAGTAGATAGCTATCATGCAGCGAAAGACATGACCCGGTTTCTGATCAGCGAAGGACATAAACATATTGCATATGTTGGCGGAAGCTCTGAGGATTATACAAATGGAACACTGAGACTAAGAGGTTTTCTGGATGGAATGAGAGAAGCTGATCTGCAGGTACAGGATTCGGACATATATCAGGGTGAGTTTTCTACAGAGTCCGGAGAAAAAGGGATGAATCAGATCTATGAAAACAGTCTGGAACTTCCGACAGCAGTGGTGACAGGTTCTGATATTATTGCCGTAGGCGTGATCCGGTGTCTGAAAGCCCATAAATTAAAGGTACCGGATGATATTTCTGTGGCAGGATTTGATGACTCTATTTCTGATATCTATGATCCTCCGTTGACAACAGTAAGAATGCTTGATCAGGGAGAGGTTTTTTATAAGGCTCTTTTTGAGGAAAAGGAAGAAGCATGCGAGAATAAATGGAGTTACTTTCCATATCAGATTGTAAGGCGCAGCTCCACAAGGAGAGTTACAAACTAAAATTCCGTTGTGCAGGAAATCAGGAATGAATTTTGGAAATGTTACTGAGAAGGGAATGTACATATATAAAGTAGATAGGAGGCCACATATGGCAATTAAAAGGGAAAGAATGAAAAAAAACACAGGTATGGAAAGTCTGTATGACGTCAGGTTGGAGAAAAAAATAGAGGAGCTGCGCTGGCTGTATATGGAGCTTTATGGGAATGATTCGATGTTTGCAGAATTATGTGACCAGATGAAGAGATTCTATCAGAACCGTGCAGAAGCACTGAAGGAACTTGATCAGGAAAGAGAAAAAGATCCCCAGTGGTATAAGAAAAATGACATGCTGGGAATGATGTTTTACATTGATAATTTTGCCGGAAATATGAAAGGTGTTGAAAGCAAACTGGATTATCTGGAAAAAAACAATGTAAATTATATTCATCTTATGCCATTCCTGGAGACTGTGAAAGGCCGCTCGGATGGTGGCTATGCAGTGGCAGATTTCCGCAAGGTACAGGAGAACCTGGGCACCATGGAGGATCTGGAAGAGCTGACAGGCGCCTGCCATAAAAAGGGGATCAGTGTGTGTATGGATTTTGTTATGAACCATACCTCTGAGGATCATGAATGGGCAAAAAAAGCCCGCCAGGGAGAGGGAGAGTATATGAGCAGGTACTTTTTCTTTGACAATCCCTATATTCCTTCTCTCTATGAGAAAACAGTGCCACAGGTATTTCCTACCACTGCGCCTGGAAATTTCACCTGGATTCCGGAAATCGGCCATTATGTAATGACTACGTTTTATCCTTATCAGTGGGATCTGAATTACAAAAATCCCCGGGTATTCAATGAAATGATGTATAATTTCCTTTTCCTTGCAAATAAAGGAATTGATATTATCCGTATTGATGCAGTTCCTTATATCTGGAAGGAACTGAATACTTCCTGCCGTAATCTGCCCCAGGTACATACGATTGTGCGTATGATGAGACTGATCAGTGAGATTGTATGCCCAGGCATCCTTCTTCTGGGAGAAGTAGTGATGGAGCCGGAAAAGGTGGTGCCTTATTTCGGAACTGTGGAAAAGCCAGAGTGTCATATGCTTTATAATGTAACAACAATGGCAACAACCTGGCATACAGTTGCTACCAGGGATGTGAGCCTTTTGAAAAAACAGTTGGATATTGTCAATGGACTTCCAAAGGATTATGTATTTCTCAATTATCTGCGATGCCATGATGATATTGGCTGGGGCCTGGATTATGCAACTCTTCAGCAGGAAGGAATAGAAGAACGTTCCCATAAGAAGTATCTGAATGATTATTTTCAGGGTTATGCCGGAAACAGCAACAGTCGTGGAGTGCTCTATAATGAGGACCCGGTTACCGGAGATGCCAGATTCTGTGGAACAACAGCGTCTATGTGCGGAATTGAAAAGGCTGGCTTTGAGCATGACAGGGCAGGGATGAAGAAGGCAATCCAGCTGGATGTGATGCTTCATGCTTATATGTTCATGCAATCGGGAATTCCTGTTCTTTACAGCGGAGATGAAATTGGGCAGGTAAATGATTATTCCTACAAAAAGGATCCGGACAAGGCTCCGGATTCCAGGTATATCCACAGAGGCGCCATGCGTTGGGAACGTGCAGCAAAATGTGATAGCCCCAGAACTGTGGAAGGACAGGTTTTCAGACAGCTGGATAAGCTGGAAAAAATCCGCAAAACGGAAAAGGCATTTATGACAAATGCGGATACCTGGACAGTAGAAACCTGGGATAACAGTATTTTGTGCATTGGACGCTATTATGATGGCGATAAGATATATGGGTTGTTTAATTTCAGTGAGTATGATAAGACCGCATGGATTAATGAGCGGGATGGTATGTACAGAGATCTGGTATCAGGCAAGGTCATGGAAGCGGCAGGGGTAAATGTTCCGGCTTATGGTTTTTACTGGCTGAAAAAACAGTAAAGTATTTCTCTCATTACATTACATAGAAGGGATTTGGTGTTGCGGGTATGATGATCAGGAGGCATTATTGGTTTTCCGGGAGAGTGCAGGGAGTTGGTTTTCGTTATAGGGCGTATTATATTGCCGGCTCTCTAGGGATTACCGGATGGGTACGGAATAACTGGGATGAACGTGTGGAGATGGAAGCTCAGGGTACGGAAGAGAGTCTGGATAAAATGGTGCAGATGTTGAGGGAGCAGAGGTTTATCTGGATTGAAGATGTTGAGATGAAGGAAATGGAGGTGGAGGTGGAAAGCGGGTTTTATGTGAAGTAGAGGGGGGTGCGCCGGAGGCCGGACGCCCCGAAAGGACAGCGGGTGGGGAGACTGGTTTCGGGAGCTAGGAACTCTAAGGCCCGGGAGATCAGCTAAAGGCGCTCGCAAATGGCGCAAACTCGCTTCGCTCAGACAGTGCGGCCATTTGTTCGCAACGCTGATCTCCCGGGCCCAAGAGTTGCTACGCTCCCTACACGAGCCTCCCCACCCGCTGTCCTTTCGGGGCTGGTGGCGGCTGACGGCTGGAGGGTTTGTGGAGTGGTGGCTGGTATGGGGAGAGGGGCGTAGTGTTTTGGGGTGGTGGAAAGAAGAATAGTGACTGGGAATGATAAAAAAAATAAAAAAAGTAAAAAAGGGGGTTGACAGTGGGGGATAGGAGTGTTATATTAGTTGAGCTGTCGGAAATAATTGTTTCTCAGATGGGGACAATTTAAATAGATTTCTGAAAGAAAAAAGAAATTAAAAAAAGTGCTTGACAACTTAAAACCTTTGTGTTAAAGTAATCAAGTCGCTTGAACAGAGCTGACAGTTATGTATCTGG
>NZ_JACOQG010000031.1:0-35706 GCF_014297245.1 Blautia difficilis
AAGAAGACCGAAATTCAAAGCAAGATGGAGAGTTTCGGTCTTTGAATTATTTATATAAATTTCTCCACTGCTTTGACGGTTCCCGTTTACCGCAGTCATCACATGTCTGAGGCCAGTTAATTTTCCATTCAAAATATTCATCTTGGGTAATCTCGCCGGATTTCAGTTCTTCTTTTCTAATTGTCCATTCTTTCAAAAAATCATTAAGAATCCCATAATTAAACCACATGCCAACAGGTGGATGAGCAGGCCAGCTGTCGGAATTATGATAGCGGATAGCTGTATCGTCACTGGAATTTGATTTTTCGCCTGGATAAGTTTCTAGTTGAAAAAGATTGATCATGCCCGGATTAAATTCGTCAATCCAGAACAGGATTTCCATCAGTTCAGAAGCATTCATCGTAGTTGGTTCATGCAGTGTCAGTGGATTCACATCCAAAATCTTAGCCATTTCAGTAACCAGATCTTTACGGGGAACCCGGTAGTTGGTTTCGTATTGGGCAAGGCGGTTTGCCCCTTTATCGCCCCAGCCAAGAGCAGCACCGAGTTCAGCCTGTGTCATATTCCGGAATGTCCGGATTTTTTTTATTTTATCACCAATCGTCATATCAGATTTCCTGCTTTCTATTTGATAATTCCATTTTACTATCAAAATCTCAGAATGTAAACAGAAAGATTCGCAAATAAGCGAATAAAATACTTGACATTAACATTGAAGCGAAATATAATGACAGCATAATCAATATTCGCATAAAAGCGAATAAACAAGGTGGAGATAAAAAAATCAAATTTTTTTATGAAAAATATGACCTTATCGCCTCTGCCACGTGTGATTAGTAGAAGAAGGTTTTGAATAGGAAGTCAAGATCTTTTACGCACATTGAAAATTAAATGAGCTGTATAGGTACCCTTAGGGGATGAAAGGACAACACAGAGTTCCACCGCTGTACCAGAGAGTAGTATGTGGAAATCGAAGATACTCCGGCAACGGCTGGTATGCTCGAGAAGGAGCTGCCAGCATTCAGAAAAATTCTGATAGAGGTCAACTGTAACGTTGACGCCGCCTATACGAACGGAAGCCAACACGCCGAACAGAATGGAAAATCATCGAAAAATGCAATCAAAAAGTAGAATGTACTGACAACGGGCATAACCGCTGTCTGGGAGGTGATGCAGAAGAATACGGAGGAAAGGAGGTATGTGCATCATGAGAAAAACAACAGAGTATAAGGCTGAGAACCGTCTGACGGTAGATATTGAAGGATTAATGGCAATGTTATCCTGCGGAGAAGTAACTGCAAAGAAAATTGCAGATTATGCAGAAGCAAGAGTGATTGTTGGAAGACGAGTTCTTTATAACGTGGATAAGATAAAAAAATATCTTGATGCAATGGCAGTGTAATGAAAGATGAGAAGATAAAATACAACAGCTTTCCTTCGGAATGAAAAGTAAAAAAGGGAAAAATTACTGTAAAATAGGCAAATAAAAATTAGCATTTTGCAGGAATTTACCCTTGGAAATCATAAAATATTATGTTAATCTGTGAGCAGATATCAGACAGTATATGACTGATACCGACAGGACAAAAATCATTCCGAATAACGAAAAATGAAGTGAAAGGAATGATTGATATGGCAAGAAAAGATAATAAAGGCAGAAATTTAAAAATAGGTGAATACCAGCGCCCGGATGGACGTTATGAGTATCGCTACAAGGATGAAATTACCGGAAAACGTAATTCGGTTTATGCAGCTGATCTGGCGAGTCTGCGAGAAATGGAAAAGAGGATTAATAAGGATATGGATGATCTGCTTATTACAGATGCATCAGTCAAGAAGCTGACCGTAAATACGTTGTTTGAGCGATACATGGCAACAAAGAATATCAAGGAAAGAACGAAAAAGAATTATATCCGTATGTGGGATTACCGGATACGAAATACTTTGGGAAACATTCGTGTTGTGGATTTTAAGACATCTCACGTAAGGACATTCTTTTCCGCATTGTCAGATGAAGGACTGGCACACAGTACGATCAAAGGTCTTTATGGTTTATTGAATCCCAGTTTTGAACTGGCAGTGGAAGACGGGATTATCCGTAAGAATCCGGTAACTGGAACACTTGGAGATTATGGGGCTCCGGCAAAGGAGAAAGAAGCACTGACACTGGAACAGCAGGAAAAACTTCTGAAGTTTGTTGAACAGAGTAATGTGTATAAGCCTCATCTTCCAATGATGCAGGTTATGTTTGGGGCTTGCCTGAGAGTGAGTGAAACCATCGGCTTAACCTGGTCAGATGTGGATATGAAGAACCGGGAGATCCATGTAGGTGGACAGCTTGTGTATTATGAAGGTGATGAAGGATATTGTTTCCATGATTCAGAAACCAAAACGGATGCAGGAATCAGAGATATTCCTATGACACAGATGGTATATGACGCGTTCCGTAAACAGAGAGAGCTGAACCTGATGCTTGGTTTACAGAGTAATGTGGAGATCGGTGGACGTAGTGGATTCATCTTCAATACAAAGCATGGACGTCCGATCATGCCGGCGGGAGTGAACAGCTTTCTGAAAAATATTGTCAATGCCTATAATAAGAAAGAAACCAAACTGGCAGAAGAAGAGAAACGAGAGCCGGAGCTGATGCCTCCCATTTCATCGCATACCCTTCGTCATACGGGATGTACCAGATTGGGTGAGAACAATGTCAATCCTAAAGTTATGCAGTATGTCATGGGCCATTCGGATGCACAGATCACAATGAATGTCTACAATCATATTGCAGAGAAGTCTCATGTGGAGAACGAGATGTCTAAAATGAATCTGCCAGAAACCGTACCTGCTGTGGTATAAACCAGAAGTCGTTGTCGTAAAATGTGGTAAGAAAATCAGACGAATATATTTTTCCAAGAATTTGTGGTAAAAATGTGGTCAAATCAAGAAAATCGAGTGCGAAAGTAAGTGAAAAATCCCTGTGAAGCCCGTAAAATCAAGGCTTCACAAAATCTTCACAAAATAATTAGCACTCACCTCTTGACAGTGCTAATAATAAGTGTTATATTACAGCTAGAACAAAGGAAAGGGAACAAAAAGAGAACAAAGAAATAAGTTCTATGAGATTCCTGATAACCTAAGTTCCAAAGAAACAAGGTAAAGATGCATAACTGAGAGTCCATCATATACAGATGGACGGTATAGAAAAGGAGAGATGACTTATGTTGATGCCTAGTATTTTTGGAGAAAATTTATTTGATGACTTTTTTGGAGATTTTCCATTTTATTATGATGACAGAGCAATGAAAGATACAGAGAAGAAACTTTACGGACGCAGAGCCAGCCATATAATGAAAACAGATATCAAGGAAACTGATAAAGGCTATGAACTGGTCGTAGATCTTCCGGGATTTACTAAAGATGAAGTAAAGGCTGATCTGGAGAATGGTTATCTGACTATCAGTGCAGAGAAAGGCCTGGACAAAGATGAGCAGGAGAAAGAGACAGGACGTTATATCCGTAAGGAACGTTACGCAGGTGCCTGCAGCCGTAGCTTCTATGTAGGTAAAGAAGTTGAGAAAGAAGACATTAAAGCAGAATTCAAACATGGTATCCTCACATTATTTGTACCAAAGAAAGAAGCAAAACCAGCAGTAGAACAGAAGAAAACAATTGCCATTGAAGGTTGAAAAAACCTGTAGCGATAGATTTGGAAAGTAAATCTGGTGAACAGATTTGACATATATAAAATATATTAGAAAAGGAGATATGACTTATGTTAATGCCTAGTATTTTTGGAGAAAATTTATTTGATGACTTTTTTGGAGATTTCCCATTCTATTATGATGACAGAGCAATGAAAGATGCAGAGAAGAAACTTTATGGACATAAAGCAAATCATGTAATGAAAACTGATATCAAGGAAATGAATAATGGATACGAACTGGTTGTAGATCTTCCGGGATTTAAGAAAGATGAAGTTCATGCAGCACTTGAAAATGGTTATCTGACTATCAGTGCAGAGAAAGGCCTGGATAAAGACGAGAAGGAAAAAGAGACAGGACGTTATATCCGCAGAGAACGTTATGCAGGTGCCTGCAGTCGTAGCTTTTATGTAGGTAAAGAAGTACATCAGGATGACATCAAAGCAGAATTCAAACATGGTATCCTGACATTATTCGTTCCGAAGAAAGAAGCAAAGCCAGCAGTGGAACAGAAGCACAGCATCTCCATTGAAGGATAATAGATATTAAGTTACAGCAACGGGAGGTCAAATCTTTTGGCTTCCCGTTGTTTGCATAATGAGGATTGCAGAAATATGAAGTCAGGAATGATTGCGTTAGAATGTGTTTATGAGGGAAGGTGATGATATTGAAAAGAGACTACTATGAAGTTCTGGGCGTGAACAAAAACGCGGATGCAGCAACGATTAAGAAAGCATACAGAAAACTGGCAAAGAAATATCATCCGGACAGTAATGAGGGAAATGCTTCGGCAGCAGAGCATTTTAAGGAAGTAAATGAAGCCTATGATGTTCTGAGTGATGAGAAGAAGCGTAAACTGTATGATCAGTTTGGCCACGCTGCTTTTGAAGAAGGTGCCGGTAATTATGGAAACGAACAGGGCAGCCCGTTCGGAAGCGGTTTTGGCGGAGCACAGGGCAATCCTTTTGGCGGTGGTTTCCATGGTTCGTACAGTGATGGCAATGGTTATCATGAATATCATTTTGAAAATGGCGAAGATATGGATGATATCCTGAAGAACCTCTTTGGTGGTGGATTTAAGAAGAGTAAATCATCAGGTGGTTTTGGAAGGGGCGGATTTGGAGGCAGTGGATTTCACGGAAGTGGCTTTGGCGGTTTCGGAAGTAACGGAACTGGCGGCTTCGGCAGTGGCTTTGGTACAGGTGGAAGTGATTTCCGCAGTCAGGGCTTTAGCGGTTCTTACAGCAGCAAAGGTGAGGATCTTCATGCAGAGGTTACTGTCAGCTTTGATGAAGCTGCTTTTGGTGGCAAGAAGGTTATCCGCCTGCAGAGCAGCAACGGCGGTATCCAGAACTATGAAGTCAATATTCCGGCGGGTATTGAATCCGGTAAATCTATCAGACTTAAGGGAAAAGGCTATCCGGGAGTCGGCGGAGGTGAAGCCGGTGACCTGCTTCTGAAAGTAAATGTTCAGGATAAGCCCGGATATAAACGAGAAGGCAGAGATGTCTACACAACTGTAAATATCCCATTTACAACAGCAGTATTTGGCGGTGAGGCGAAGGTTCACACTATTTACGGTGATGTTCTCTGTAACATTAAACCGGGTACTCAGTCCGGAACGAAGATACGTCTGAGAGGTAAAGGTATTGTTGCCATGAACAATCCGTCTGTACATGGCGATGAATATGCAACTGTACAGATTGAAGTTCCGACAAACCTGACACCGGATGCAAGACGGAAACTGAAAGAATTCGAACAGGAATGTAATGGAAGCCGCAGAAGCCGTGGATTTGGCAGCGGGAGTGCGGCGTGAAGAGTAATCAGAAATATTTTTGAGAATATAGTGAAGCAATTTTACAGAGAAACGAAAAGGATACATGCACAATAAAATCACAGTGCATGTATCCTTTTGGCATAATAGGGAAAAATATTCTATGAGCTTTTTCTGATATAGAATATTGTTTATCTGGGTTCTTTCCCATCACGGAAGAGCATCATCATTTCCTTGGTCAGGCTGATATTATTGCCCTGATCCGGGATTTTGTCTCGTTCTACCCACTGTGCCATGGAGAGTTCTTCATGGTCTATGGTCAGGGTATCATCGCCATCTACATCACAGAAAAATCCAA
Organism: Blautia difficilis; assembly: GCF_014297245.1. NCBI lineage: Bacteria > Bacillati > Bacillota > Clostridia > Lachnospirales > Lachnospiraceae > Blautia > Blautia difficilis. The sequence goes on from NZ_JACOQG010000031.1 coordinate 5,834, forward strand.
AAAGTAAGGTACTGCTGAAAGACCAGGGCTGACTCTTGTAGTAGCGGAGATTTTTGACCTTCAGTCCTACTTCTTCCATCACTTCTCTGTGAACAGTCTCCTCAATTGTTTCTCCGATTTCTGCGAAGCCTGCAATGAGAGCGTAGCGTTTGAATCGACGTCCTTCATATTTGGACAGGATGATTTTATTTCCGTTTGTGATCCCTACAATAACTGCAGGACACAGAACAGGATATTCCTGATTGCCGCAGGAGGGGCATTCCATCATACGTTCTTTCTGGCTGTGAACCATTGGTTTTCCACAGCAGCCACAGTATCTGCGCTTGCTGTACCACTGGAAGAGCTGATGTCCTGTAATTCCTGCAAATGCAAGATGCTGCGGCTGAGCGGTTCGAAGAATCCGTACATCCTGAAATTCATAGTTCGGAAGCAGAGAGGTATCCAGCTCCGGGATCAGGTAGAAACGCTGATCATCTATGGAAAACAGATAAATATAATTGCTGTAAAGATCAGCGATCTTTTCCTCCAACTCCCGGAAACGTGGGAAAGTAATATCTGCATCCCGTTCCTGGCGGGGAAGAAGTATACTGCCTTTTTCGTATGCAAGGATAAAGCTGTCTTTATCCGGGGCAGAAGGTTTGTATTCGTTGTGATAAGTATGTGGTGCGATGTCCTGAATCATAGCAATCGTTCCTTTTCTTTTAATAAAATTGTGCAGGCAATAAAAAGTCAATGCCTGTTTACAGTATATTACGAGAACTTTGTAAAAACAAGAGAATACAATTTAACTAAATTAAGTAGCGAAGCGGATTGCGAATATCCGCCGGACCCAAATCAAGTGGCGATTGATCTGGTAAAAATCAAGCAATATTTATAATGAAATCTGTAAAAAAAATCAGAAAAAACAGTTGATTTTTAAAAGCAATGGTAATATAATCATTTTAATAAATTAATTGGTATAACCAATGCAAGAAGAGGTAATACTACAAGGAGGGGCTTTGCAGTTATGGGATATGTAAAATGGAGTTATGACACATTAAATACTTTTTGCCACGATGTATTTCGGAAGTTTGGCTTCAATGAGGAACAGACCAATATTATTAAAGATGTTTTGCTTACCGCAGACTTGTACGGGATTGAGAGTCACGGAATGCAGAGAATGGTAAGATATGATAAAGGAATTGAGAAAGGTACGATTCATCCGGATGCGGAACCGGAGGTTGTATTTGAGACACCTGTATCTGCAGTGATTGACGGACATGATGGAATGGGACAGCTGATCAGTCATTTTGCAATGGAGAAAGCAATTGAGAAAGCGAAAAAAACAGGTGTTGGTTTTGTTTCAGTAAGAAATTCCAATCATTTTGGTATTGCAGGATATTATGCGGAAATGGCTTCTAAACAGGGACTGCTTGGTATGGCATGTACTAACTCAGAAGCAATCATGGTACCTACTTTTGGACGTAAGGCTATGCTGGGTTCCAACCCGATCGCGGTAGCGATGCCTGCAGAGCCGTATCCGTTTCTCTTTGATTGCTCTACAACAGTTGTAACCAGAGGAAAACTGGAAATGTATAATAAATCAGGTAAACAGCTTCCTGAGGGCTGGGCTCTGGGAGCAGACGGACATGAAAGCACAGATGCACCGGATGTACTTGCCAATATTGTTGCAAAAAAAGGCGGCGGAATTATGCCTCTTGGAGGAAATAAAGAGGTAAACGGAAGCCATAAAGGTTATGGATATGGAATGCTCTGTGAGATTTTCAGTTCTATTCTTTCTATGGGTGTTACTTCTGATAAATGCTGTACATTTAAAGACAAGACAGGTATCTGCCATGGATTTGCAGCAATCGATCCTGCAATCTTTGGCAATGCAGATGATATCAAGGCGCATTTCTCAGAATATCTGGAAACTCTTCGCCAGAGTCCCAAGGCTGAGGGCGCAGAGCAGATTTATACTCACGGTGAGAAAGAAGTGCTGGCAGAGAAAGAGCGCAGAGAGAATGGTATTCCTGTAAATGACAATACTATGGTAGAGCTTGCCAATCTCTGCAATTATCTGAAGATAGATTTTGGAGCTTATTTTAAAGATTATGAGTTGCCAAAAGACAGTAAGTTTTTCAGCGGAAATTACTGATGAAAATGAAATAGAAACCATCATGCTGATAACCATTAATTATAGAATATAAAATTTATAAAATAACTTTTTTTGAGACGCCCGCTTATCAGTGTGTGGAAATAAAAGAAACTGCATGTTCAGATGATGTTTGCGAAATTGGCAGACATCACAGAATATGCAGTTTCTTTTTTGGTCGAATCAAACTGTATCAAGCTGTCAGATCAATACAAATAATTCTTGTTTACATAACCGTAATTATTCAATTTGGGGGCATATACATACCAATAGGTTGGATCGCTGGTATCTATAATTTCTACAGTATCTCCGGTATAAAGTTCCCCGGTTTCGTTGGCTGTGGTATAAGCCTTGGAGGAACGGAGAGCCAGATATCCTTTGGAAACGCGTACAGTTCTGGATGAATAGGAAGCCGTGCCGCTGAGATAGTCTTTGTTTACGAATCCGTTGAGATCATATTTGGGCGAATATACATACCAGTATTGTGCATCGCTGGTATCCAGAATCTGAACAGTATCCTCGGTATAAAGCTGCCCGATTTCATTGGAGGAATCATAAGCCTTCATATTGCGGAGAGCCAGATATCCTGTAGCAACATTGACAACCCTTGTTTCCCCTGCGTAAAGAGAGACAGTACCTACGGCTCCAACAACTCCGCCGGTCAGATAATCTTTGTTTACATAACCATATTGGTTAAGTCTGGGTGAATATACATACCAGTAAGCGGGATCGCTGCTATTGAAGACGCTTACGGTATCCCCGGTATAAAGCTGCCCGATTTCATTGGAGGAATTATAAGCCTTGTCAGTGCGGAGGGCCAGATAACCAGTGTTTACGCTGACAGTCCACTGGGAATCATAGTAATACCCTGAGGAGGAATTGATAGCATTCAGATAGTCATTGTTTACATAACCGAAAGCATCATATTTGGGAGAATAAACATACCAGTATCCGGTAGCGATTGCGTAGTCGGAAACTTCTACCAGATCTCCGGTGTAAAGTTGACCGAAAATGTTACTGTCATCTGCGTTGGCTGCGTTTCGCAGAGCAAGGTATCCGGTTGGCACATTTACCTGATAAGTATTGACAGATGCCTGGGCATCATGTGCAGTGGTGGAAAAAGACAGTGCAAGTGCTGCTGCGGCAATAACCGGTAAGTAAAATTTTTTCTTCTTCATGTAAAAACCTCCTTTTCAAATTTTTCTGATGTCAGGTCGAAAGCATTGAGTTTTTGACCTGATATTTTATTGGTTGTAATAAGTATAGATTTCCTTGCTGAGAGAAGCAATGGTACTCTGGGCTGCAGAGGCATTGACCAGTCCCTGGGACAGGAACACGATCACCAGGTCATTTGCAGAATCATAGAGAATTCCAGCGTCATTTTCCACATCAGAGAGTTCTCCTGTCTTGTTGGCTACCTTTACTCCCTGGGGCAGCTGTGCGGGGATTTTGTTGCGCCTTGTCTGAGCCTTCAGAAGAGCATACATATCTGATGCATGGGAGAAATCGGAATCCTCTTCGTCATAAACTTCCTTCAGAAAATCAGCACAATCCTTTGCAGAGGTATAGTTATCACCTGTGGAGGTATCTGCAAGGAGAAGGCGTCCCATGCTTGTGTCTGTATACCCGTGAGTCTGGCAAAAGCTGTTGACAGCCTGCATGCCTGCAGAGGAATTGCCGCTGCCCAGATAATTTACCAGTGTATTAGCGCAGTCATTGTCACTGACAGTGATCATAGAATACAGAGCAGAGTCTACAGCCTCTTTGCCATATTGGCCGATAATGCTGTCATACTGTTCGTAAACAGCTCCCATAATATAGAGCTTGATCAGGCTGGCTGCCTGCATAGAACCTGCATTTAGGCCGCCCTCGGATTCTCCCGGAAGGTCACATATATAGACAGACCAGCTTCCGTTGTCTGTGGGAAGCTGTCCCTGAAGCTTGTTTAAAAGGGCTTGAAGCCTGGTATCTGTCACCGGTTCGGACTCATCGGAGGAAGAGCCGCCAAATACACTGCCAGAGGAGCCTGTAGAGGGAGAAAGCATTCCCTGGCCCTCTGAGGCATAACATAGAGAAGCACTCATCAGACTGACAGAAATCAGAAAAGGGAGCAAGAGTTTTTTGTACATTTAAATCACCGCCTACGTTATATTTATATGTAAATTATAACGAGTTTACAGAAAAACCGCAATAGAAGGGATTGAGATAGAAGTGAATGCTAGTGACCCAGGTATGCCAGGCAAATGGGCTGAAATATTACTACGGAGATTGTACTATTTCCTACACCAGCTGCTATCTTCTGGAATAAAGGAACGGCTATATTTTTCATTGTAAAAAGATTGTCTTACATGGGTTCTGGTGATTTTTATTGCCGATTTGAACAAATTATGGTATAGTGAAGATATCTTATGTAATATACACAAAAAATAATAAAAAAATAAGGGCAGGAGTGGTCAAAATGTATCAGGAAGAATACAAACGCTGGTTGGCAGCAGATCTGCAGGATGCGGATCTTAATCCGGAATTATCCAAAATCGAAGGAAATGACGAAGAGATCAAGGATCGTTTCGCAGTAGCACTGAAATTCGGAACAGCCGGACTTCGCGGAGTTCTTGGAGCAGGCACTAACCGTATGAATATTTATGTAGTCCGCCAGGCAACACAGGGACTTGCAAACTGGGTAAAAACACAGGGCGGCAATCAGACAGTAGCCATCAGCTATGACAGCCGTCTCAAAAGTGATGTATTTGCAAAAACAGCAGCAGGCGTACTGGCGGCAAATGATATCAATGTCAGAATTTATGACGCACTGATGCCTGTACCTGCACTTTCCTTTGCAACACGTTACTATGAATGTAATGCAGGTATTATGGTAACAGCATCCCACAACCCGGCTAAGTACAACGGATACAAAGCATACGGTCCTGACGGATGCCAGATGACAGACGATGCAGCTGCTATCGTATATGAAGAAATCCAGAAAACAGACGTACTTACAGGTGCCAAATATATGTCCTTCGCAGAAGGTGTAGAAGAAGGAAAAATCCGTTTCGTAGGAGATGACTGCAAGCAGGCTCTCTATGAAGCTATCGAATCCCGCCAGGTTCGTCCGGGTCTCTGCAAGACAGCAGGACTGAAACTGGTTTATAGCCCATTAAACGGATCAGGACTTGTACCTGTAACTCAGGTATTAAAGGACATCGGAATTACAGATATTACCATTGTTCCGGAACAGGAATATCCTAACGGATACTTCACAACCTGCAGCTATCCGAACCCGGAAATCTTTGCAGCTCTGGAGCTTGGATTAAACCTCGCAAAAGAAACAGGTGCAGACTTAATGCTTGCAACTGACCCGGATGCAGACCGTGTTGGTATCGCAATGAAATGCCCGGATGGTTCCTATGAGCTGGTAACAGGTAATGAGGTAGGTGTACTCCTTCTTGATTATATCTGTGCAGGCCGCATTGAAAAAGGCACAATGCCAAAGAATCCGGTAGCAGTGAAATCCATTGTTTCCACACCACTTGCAGATGCAGTGGCAGAGCACTATGGAGTAGAACTCAGAAGCGTACTTACAGGATTCAAGTGGATCGGCGATCAGATCGCACAGCTTGAAGCAGCAGATGAAGTAGACAGATTTATCTTCGGATTTGAAGAGAGCTACGGATACCTTGCAGGACCATATGTACGTGACAAGGATGCTGTTATCGGATCTATGCTGATCTGTGAAATGGCTGCATATTACAGAAGCATCGGAAGTTCTCTGAAACAGAGAATGGAAGAGATCTATGCACAGTATGGACGTTACCTGAACAAAGTAGACAGCTTCGAATTCCCGGGATTAAGCGGAATGGATAAGATGTCAGCTCTGATGCAGGGACTTCGTGACAAACCTCTCACAGAGATCGCAGGTCATACTATCGTAAAAGTAACAGATTACCAGAAACCGGAAGAAACAGGACTTCCTGCAGCAAACGTACTGATCTACAAGCTGGATAACGGCGAGACAGTAGTTGTACGTCCATCCGGAACAGAGCCAAAGATCAAGATCTATTACACAACTCTCGGCAAGAACCTGGAAGAGGCAGAAGCTGAGAAAGAGAAGCTTGCAGAAGCATTAAAACCGATCATGGCATAAGTGAATAAAAATAAAGAAAACGAGAAGGCTGTGCTCATATGGGCATGGCTTTCTTTTTTGTCTCAGGGAGAGCGGATCCCGCAGATTGTTTTTGACTTCACCAACAGGTTTTGCTAAAATGTGGGATAGCAACACCGGAAATGACAGGAGCGTTAGGAGCTGCTTCGGGGCGGCGCAATTATTATTAATTTTTATAAAGGAAAAGAGGAAAAAATGAGCGAGAATAAGGAAGAAATAAAAACAGAAATTTCTGCAGACAATACAGCATCAGAATACGAAGTGATCAATATCCCCATCTCTGATGGAACAGAACGGGAATTTGCCATTATGGATACCTTTGAAGTGGAAGGCCAGAACTATATGGCAGTATCTCTGATCGAAGGAGATGAGATCCAGGAGGGTGTTTACATTTACCGTTATCAGAATGCAGAAGACGGAGATGTGATTGTGGAGAAGATCACTGCACCTGCAGAGTATAAGAAAGTTTCCAAAGCATATGAACAGATGTAGTTACTGAGAACCAAGGGAACAGTAACACCGGATGAAAGAGATTTCTGAAAAAATGTGATGGTATGAATTTCATAATTGGCAGACATGTGATATGATAAATAAATAATAAGGCATCAGGGGAAGATACCTTTTGACTCTGATATCATAATTAGCAGGAGGGAACGACAGATGGAAAAATCAACAGTTTATTTTACTGATTTTAGATGCCCGGTTGGTACCAGTCAGATTGACAAGCTGAAAAAGCTTTGTATTGCGGCCGGAATCAGGAATATTGATATGGAAGGCAAGTTTGTAGCGATCAAGATGCATTTTGGTGAGCTGGGAAATCTGGCTTTCCTTCGTCCGAACTATGCAAAGGCAGTGGCAGATCTGTGCAAAGAGCAGGGCGGACTGCCCTTTCTGACAGACTGCAATACTCTATATCCGGGCAGCAGAAAAAATGCACTGGAGCATCTGGACTGTGCAAATCTGAATGGCTTTAATACAATTACAACAGGCTGTCAGATCATTATCGGTGATGGACTTCGCGGAACAGACGAGGTAGAGGTGCCGGTGGCAAACGGAGAATACTGTGAGACAGCCCTGATCGGACGTGCCATTATGGATGCGGATATTTTTATCAGCCTTACACACTTCAAGGGACATGAGGCTACCGGATTTGGCGGAACCATCAAGAATATCGGAATGGGCTGCGGAAGCCGTGCAGGCAAAATGAAACAGCATGCCAGCGGTAAACCGGCTATCCATGAAGACCTTTGCCGAGGATGCCGCCGTTGCGCAAAGGAATGCGGAAGTGATGCCATTACATATCAGGATAAGAAGGCAGTGATCAATTACGATAAGTGCAAAGGCTGCGGACGCTGTATCGGTGCATGTAATTATGATGCAGTTTATAATCCTAACAGTGATGCCAATGAGCTTCTGGACAGAAAAATGGCAGAATATGCACAGGCAGTCTGTCATGACCGTCCCTGCTTCCATATTTCACTGGTACAGGATGTGAGCCCCAACTGTGACTGCCATGGAGAAAATGATGCACCAATCCTTCCTAATATCGGAATGTTTGCAAGCTTTGACCCTATTGCATTGGATCAGGCCTGTGCAGATGCCTGCCTGAAGGCAAAACCACTGGATAACAGTCAGCTTGGAGATCATCTGGCAGAGCCGGGATGGCACTGTCACCACGACCACTTCAAAGACTCCAATCCTAATATTGAGTGGAAAGCAACCCTGGATCAGGGAGAAAAAATTGGCCTTGGAAGCCGTGAATATGAATTAAAGATTTTAAAATAAAAAGCCAGGATTAACAACAGATGATCCGGAAAGAGAGTGATTATGGAAAAAAGAAAAATCATTATGGATTGCGATCCCGGTGTAGATGATGCTATAGCGTTGGCCTATGCAGCTGCCCATCCGGAAGCCTTTGAGCTTCTGGCAGTAACCTCTGTAACAGGAAATCAGACAATAGACAAGGTGACAAGGAATGCACTGGATCTGGTATCCCTTTACAGGCTTTCTATTCCTGTGGCAAGAGGAGCAGAAACTCCCCTGCTGAGAGATCCGCAGCCGGCATCTGACTATCACGGTGCCAATGGTCTGGGAAACGTGGAAATCCCCAGATCTCAGGAGGATGTAGTAGAGGAAAGTGCAGCCTTTTTTATGAAAAAGCTTATTTCAGAGCTTCCTGAAGGTGAAAAGATTACACTGATCTGTACAGCACCTCTCACCAATGTAGCATTGCTTCTCAAGGTATTCCCTGAGGTAAAGGAGAAAATCCAGGAGATTCTACTTATGGGTGGAGCTGTAGCAGGAGGAAATGTAACTGCTTCTGCAGAGTTCAATATTTATGAAGATCCGGAATCTGCCAGAATCGTATTCCGTTCAGGAATCCCTGTGGTAATGTGCGGTCTGGATGCTACTGAGAAATGTGCACTGACAGCTTCCCAGATAGAGAAAATGTGCCAGTCCAATAACCGGATCGCCAGATTCTGCGGGGATATGGCAGGCTATAGTCTGGCAAATGGCAACAAATACAGAGGAAATGTAAGTATTCATGATGCTGTTCCTTTTATGTATCTGACCCATCCGGAGCTTTTTGTGGCAAAGAAGGCAGTGCTGGATGTGGAATGCTCTGACTGTGCATCCAGAGGCAGAACTATCTGTGATTTCCGCTGGTGGCAGCATGAGGAAAGTGAAGAGAATGTGGTACTCATGGATGCAGACGGAGCCAGATTCCAGGAATATCTGATAGAGGCTATTTATGAGTTAGGAGAGAAGCTGCAGTGAAAAAACTGCAGGGAATGATTGCATGAATTATATTGTCTTTGATCTGGAATGGAACCAGAGCCCTGATGGAAAGAAAAACCGCAATGAAAAGCTGCCCTTTGAGATCATAGAGATCGGGGCAGTGAAGGTAAACAGCAAAAAGAAAATCACAGACAGCTTTCATCGTCTGATCCGGCCTCAGGTATATAACAGGATCCACAGCAGTATCCATGAGGTGATCCATATGGATTACAGGGATCTGCTGGACGGGGTGCCTTTTGAACAGGCGGCAGGAGAATTCCTGGAGTGGTGCGGTAAGGACTGGTATTTCTTTACCTGGGGAAATCAGGATGTGATGGAACTTCAGAGAAATATGAAATTTTATAAAATGCTGGATCAGCTTCCCGGGCCTGTAACCTATTATGATGTACAGAAGCTTTACAGTATTACCTGGGATGACGGGGATTCCCGGTGTGCACTGGAGCATGCCATTGATGAGCTTCATATTGAGAAGAAATACGGCTTTCACAGGGCACTTGCGGATGCCTACTATACAGCAGAAGTGCTGAAAAGGATCAGCAATATTATGATCATCAACCATCCTTCCCTGGATGTGTATCAGAATCCAAAGAAGAAAAAGGACGAAATCTTTATTTCCTATCCGGATTATGATAAGTATGTATTCAGAGAATTTACCGACAGAGAGCGGATCATGAAGGACAGAGGCGTAGCCGGTACTCCCTGCCCTATGTGCCACAAACCTGCTAGGCGCAAGATCCGCTGGTTCATGAATAATCCCAGAGTTTATTACAGTGTTTCTGCCTGCGGAGAGCATGGGTTGATCAAGGGTAAGATCCGGATCCATAAGACGGACGAGAACAAATATTTTGCAGTGAAGACTCTGCGGTTTACAGATACAAAAGAAACGGAGGAGCTCCGTGAGAGAAAGGAGCTCCTCCGTCAGAAACGACAATTAAAGAGAAGTCTGGAGAAGGAGATCTGAAAGGATCTCCTTTTCATATTGCATACCGTAGCCAACCATGTGGTCGTCCAGATAATATTTACTCTTAATACGCTTAGGGCCTACAGAGTTGTTGAGAACCCATTGTTTTTTGGTCAGAGTGCCGGTGTCCGTTCCTATAGGGACAGTGACATACACATGCCTGATATAATGGAAGAGATTGGTGTTTCCATTGTCTTTCAGCAGATATTTCTCACAGGGGAGAAATGGAGTTGTCACAGGATCCGAATCCACATTTAAATCTGCTTTTTCAAAATTGTTAAATCCGTAATCCAGCAGAGAGGCAGTGTCCGGAAAAGCACCGTTTGTGGAATTAAGGACCACTGCAATGAGGATGGAGTTTCCCCTCTTGGCATAGGTGACCAGGGTATTTCCAGCGTTGGTGGTATATCCGGTCTTGCCGCCCAGGACTCCATCATAGGCATAGGACTGCCCTGCCAGCATCTTGTGATGGTTCAGCAGATAACGGGTTTCCGGCTGCTTGTTGGTAGGGGGAATCTCGTAGGTCTGGGTGGTGACAAACTTACGGAACAGAGGATTATACCAGGCAGCCTTGGCGATTTTCATCATGTCATTGGCAGTGGTATAATGCTTCTCATCATGGAGACCATTGGGATTATTAAAATGTGTGTGTTTACAGCCAAGCTGTGTAGCTCTCTGGTTCATCAGCTCAACGAACTTCTTTACAGAACCGCTGGTTTTCTCGGCCAGAGCCAGAGCCATCTCATTGGCAGATTCCAGCATCAGAGCCATCACAGCCTGTTCTACAGTAAAGACCTCCCCGGTTTCTGCATAGATGGTAGAGCTTCCGGCCTCAATGCCGTAGGCAGCAGCTTCGGACATCGTGAGGCTGTCATTCATATCCAGATTCTCACAGACCAGCAGTGCGGTCATGATCTTGGTAATACTTGCAGGATATAGCTTATTATCTGCATTTTTGGAATACAGGACAGTGTCTGTGACTGCATCCATAAGAACAGCAGATTCTCCCTCAATATTAGGTCCTGCAGGCCAGCCCTTGATAGAGTCTGTATCTGCAGCCTGGGAGTAGGTGGAGGAATGCTCCGGCGCAGCCGTAACCTGTGCAGCTGTATTCTCCGATGCATAAACAATTCCCGGCTGGGAAAAAAGAAGTCCTCCGCAGAGAAGGGCAGACATGCCCTGCTTTATGATTTTATAAAAATTTCCTTTAAACATATGAAGTGTAATCCTTTATCTGATAAATAATGGTGTTACTGGTTACCCCTGACAGCATATTTTACCCCATTATAGCATTATTTACAACGTCTGTGTAAAATTAAATGATAGTATTTTATATAACTATAAATATAAGAAAAAACACTTGACATCCTGAAAAATAAGCCCTTATAATAAACTTCATGGAAACGCTGCGGTTTACCATACCGTGGCCATAATAACCACAAAGACAAAGATGGAGACAGTAACCTGTAGAGGAAAGCAGCAGCGAGCCGGAGGTGGTGGGAGTCCGGTGCAAGTAAATGCAGGAGAAGATCACTCCGGAGTTTCAGTTCCCAGGGGCACTGCGCCGTGTAAGAGCTGACGGTAATCCCCGTTAGAGGATGCATGTATCGGCAGTGACGCCCGTACCGTGTAACAGGTGGTATAACGAAAGTAGAGAAACCTTCGTCCTTTTACAAAAAGGGCGATTTTTTTATTATCAGGAGAAATAGGAGGAAACAGCTGTGTACCAGAAAGTTGATACGAATCTTAATTTCGTAGACCGTGAGAAAAAGGTCGAGGAATTCTGGAAAGAGAACCATATTTTTGAGAAAAGTATGGAAAACAGAAAAGAAGGAGAAACCTATACATTTTATGACGGACCGCCTACCGCTAACGGTAAACCCCACATCGGCCATGTACTGACCCGTGTAATCAAGGACATGATCCCCAGATACCGCACAATGAAGGGATACATGGTTCCGCGTAAAGCAGGATGGGATACCCACGGACTTCCGGTAGAACTGGAAGTAGAGAAGAAGCTTGGTCTGGATGGCAAAGAGCAGATCGAAGAATACGGTATGGAGCCATTTATCAAGCAGTGTAAGGAAAGTGTCTGGAAATACAAAGGAATGTGGGAGGACTTCTCCTCCACAGTTGGTTTCTGGGCTGACATGGAGCATCCATATGTAACTTACTATGATGACTATATTGAATCTGAGTGGTGGGCACTGAAAGAGATCTGGAATAAGAAGCTTCTGTACAAAGGCTTCAAGATCGTTCCTTACTGTCCGAGATGTGGGACTCCGCTTTCTGCACAGGAAGTATCCCAGGGATACAAAACTGTAAAAGAGCGTTCTGCAGTGGTAAGATTCAAGGTGATCGGTGAAGATGCATACTTCCTTGCATGGACAACAACACCGTGGACATTGCCATCCAACGTTGCACTCTGCGTAAATCCGGATGAGACTTACTGCAAAGTAAAGGCAGCAGACGGATATACCTATTATATGGCAGAAGCACTTCTTGATAAGGTTCTGGGCAAGCTTGCCAAAGAAGAAGGCGAGAAAGCATACGAGGTTCTGGAAACCTACAAAGGAACAGATCTGGAATACAAAGCATACGAGCCGCTTTTCGCATGTGCAGGAGAGGCAGCAGCAAAACAGAAAAAGAAAGCTCATTTCGTAACCTGTGATAACTACGTAACCATGAGTGATGGTACAGGTATCGTTCATATTGCACCTGCATTCGGTGAAGACGATAACAGAATCGGACGTAACTATGAACTTCCATTTGTACAGTTCGTAGACGGACAGGGTAACCTGACAAAAGAGACTCCATATGCAGGGGTTTTCGTAAAGAAAGCAGACCCGATGGTTCTCACAGACCTGGACAAAGAAGGCAAGCTCTTCGATGCTCCCAAATTCGAGCATGATTATCCACACTGCTGGAGATGTGACACACCACTGATCTACTATGCAAGAGAATCCTGGTTCATCAAAATGACAGCAGTTAAGGATGACCTGATCAGAAATAACAATACCATCAACTGGATCCCGGAGAGCATTGGTAAAGGACGTTTCGGCGACTGGCTTGAGAACGTTCAGGACTGGGGTATCAGCCGTAACCGTTACTGGGGAACACCACTGAACATCTGGCAGTGTGAATGCGGACATATGCATTCCATCGGAAGCCGTCAGGAATTATTTGAGATGAGCGGTGATGAGAAAGCTAAGACAGTAGAGCTTCACCGTCCATACATTGATGAGATCACACTGAAGTGTCCGGAGTGCGGTGGAGAAATGCACCGTGTACCGGAGGTTATTGACTGCTGGTTTGACTCAGGAGCAATGCCTTTTGCACAGCATCACTATCCATTTGAAAACAAAGAATTATTTGAGCAGCAGTTCCCTGCAAACTTTATTTCCGAGGCTGTAGACCAGACCCGTGGATGGTTCTACTCACTCCTTGCAGAATCCACACTGCTCTTCAACAAAGCACCATATAAGAACGTAATCGTTCTGGGACATGTCCAGGATGAGAACGGACAGAAGATGAGTAAGTCCAAAGGAAACGCAGTTGATCCATTCGATGCACTGAATAAATACGGCGCAGATGCCATCCGCTGGTACTTCTACATTAACAGTGCTCCATGGCTTCCGAACCGTTTCCACGGCAAGGCAGTTGTGGAAGGACAGCGTAAATTCATGAGCACACTGTGGAATACTTACGCATTCTTCGTATTATATGCAGACATCGACAACTTCGACCCGACCAAATACAATCTTGAATACGACCAGCTTCCTGTTATGGACAAATGGCTTCTCAGCAGATTAAACACAACTGTTCAGGCTGTTGATAATGACCTGGCTAACTACAAGATCCCGGAAGCAGCAAGAGCACTTCAGGAATTTGTAGATGAGATGAGTAACTGGTATGTAAGAAGAAGCCGTGAACGTTTCTGGGCAAAGGGAATGGAGCAGGATAAGATCAATGCCTACATGACTCTGTACCATGCACTGGTAACCATTGCCAAGACAGCAGCTCCTATGATTCCGTTCATGACAGAAGATATCTATCAGAACCTGGTAAGAAGCGTAGACAAAGATGCTCCTGAAAGTATCCACCTCTGCGACTTCCCGACTGTAAATGAAGCATGGATCGACAAGGATCTGGAAGCAGATATGAAAGAGCTTCTGGAAATCGTAGTTCTGGGACGTGCCTGCAGAAATACAGCAAACATCAAGAACCGTCAGCCAATTGGAACCATGTATGTAAAAGCTGAGAAGAAGATGGGTGAATTCTACACAGATATCATTGCAGATGAGCTCAATGTAAAAGAAGTGAAATTTGCAGATGACGTAGAATCCTTTATCTCCTACAGCTTCAAACCACAGCTTCGTACAGTAGGACCGAAATACGGTAAACTCCTTGGCGGAATCAGACAGGCTCTCACAGACATCAACGGAACAGCAGCAATGAACGAACTGAGAACCAACGGTGTCCTGAAACTGGATATTAACGGAAACGATGTAGAACTTACAGAAGAAGACCTTCTTATTGAAACAGCACAGACAGAAGGCTATGTATCTGAATCTGACGGTGAAACATCCGTAGTTCTGGATACCAACCTGACACCGGAACTGATCGAAGAAGGATTTGTACGTGAGATCATCAGCAAGATCCAGACCATGAGAAAGGAAGCTGGCTTCGAAGTCATGGACAAGATCGTAGTATATGCTCACGGAAACGACAAGATCCAGGATGTCATGAAAGCACACGAAGACGAGATTAAGTCCGAAGTACTTGCTGAGGAAATGGTACTTGGAGAGACCGATGGTTATGTGAAAGAGTGGAATATCAACAAAGAAGCAGTAACTATGGGTGTTAAGAAACTGTAATTGACAACATTCGATTAATCACTGATAAGATACTGATAAGTTACAGGTATTTCGCAGGGAATATAGTACTTGGAGGCGGAGATTCTTTGCCCCCAATTTCTCTGATATGAGAAAACAGAAGAGTTGACGGAATGAAGAGGTTCACCGGCAATATCCGCAAGATGTATTGCTGAGAATAAAGTGCACAGTGAAACCATTACGGGAGGTATAAAATGACAAACGAAATGTTCAAGAAAGAGGCATTCAAGAAAAGCGTAAAAGACAACGTAAAATTCCTCTATCGAAAAACAATTGAAGAAGCTACACAGGAGCAGATTTTCCAGGCTGTAAGCTACACAGTTAAGGACGTTATCATTGACAACTGGCTGGAAACACAGAAAGCATATGACGAACAGGATCCAAAGATCGTATATTACATGTCCATGGAATTCCTGATGGGACGTGCCCTGGGTAACAATCTCATCAACCTTTGCGGATATGGCGAAGTAAAAGAGGCTCTTGAGGAGCTGGGCTTTGACCTGAACTGCATCGAAGACCAGGAGCCGGATCCTGCACTTGGAAACGGTGGTCTGGGAAGACTGGCTGCATGCTTCCTTGATTCCCTGGCAACATTAAACTATGCTGCATATGGCTGTGGAATCCGTTACCATTACGGAATGTTCAAACAGCAGATCAAAGACGGATACCAGATCGAGGTACCGGACAACTGGCTGAAAAACGGATATCCTTTCGAACTCCGTCGTCCGGAATATGCCAAGGAAGTACACTTCGGTGGCTATGTAAGAGCTGAATATGATGCAGAAAAAGGTGCTACCAGATTTATCCACGAAGGATACCAGGCAGTAAAAGCCATTCCTTATGATATGCCGATCACAGGCTATGACAATGATGTGGTAAATACTCTCCGTATCTGGGATGCAGAGCCGATCGTAGACTTTGAGCTGGATTCCTTTGACAAGGGTGACTACAAGAAAGCAGTAGAGCAGGAGAACCTTGCCCGCAATATCGTAGAGGTTCTTTATCCAAACGACAATCATTATGCAGGTAAAGAACTGAGACTGAAACAGCAGTACTTCTTTGTATCTGCCAGCCTTCAGGAAGCAATTGCTAAATATAAGAAGAAACACGATGACATCCATAAATTATATGAAAAAGTAACCTTCCAGATGAACGATACCCATCCAACTGTAGCAGTGGCTGAGTTAATGCGTATCCTCATGGACGAAGAGGGACTTGGCTGGGATGAAGCATGGGAGATCACAACCAAATCCGTTGCCTATACCAACCATACCATCATGTCCGAGGCGCTTGAGAAATGGCCTATCGAGCTGTTCTCCAGACTGCTTCCCCGTGTATACCAGATCATCGAGGAGATCAACCGCCGTTTCATCGCAGAAATCCAGGCAAAATATCCTGGCAACTATGAGAAGATCAAAAAGATGGCGATCATCTATGACGGACAGGTGAAGATGGCACATCTGGCAATCGCAGCAGGCTACTCTGTAAACGGCGTTGCCCGCCTGCACACAGAAATCCTGAAGAATCAGGAGCTGAGAGACTTCTATGAAATGATGCCGGAGAAATTTAATAACAAGACCAACGGTATCACTCAGAGACGTTTCCTCCTTCATGCAAACCCGCTTCTGGCAGACTGGATCACAGAGCATATCGGACCGGACTGGATCACAGACCTGTCCCAGTTAAAGAAACTGAAGGTGTATGCAGATGATGAAAAGGCACTCCAGGAATTCATGAATATTAAATTTAGAAATAAAGAGCGCCTGGCTAAATACATCCTGGAGCACAATGGGGTAGAAGTAGATCCTCACTCCATCTTTGATGTACAGGTTAAGAGACTCCATGAGTACAAACGTCAGCTGTTAAATATCCTCCATGTAATCTATCTGTACAACCAGATCAAAATGCATCCGGAAATGGAATTCTATCCAAGAACCTTTATCTTCGGTGCAAAAGCATCTGCAGGCTATGCTACAGCCAAGAAGATCATCAAACTGATCAACTCCGTGGCAGATGTGGTAAACAACGATGCTTCTATTAACGGAAAGATCAAAGTTGTATTTATTGAAAATTACCGTGTATCCAACGCAGAGATTATCTTTGCGGCAGCAGATGTATCCGAGCAGATCTCTACAGCCAGCAAGGAAGCTTCCGGTACAGGTAACATGAAATTTATGCTCAACGGTGCACCTACACTGGGAACCATGGACGGTGCCAACGTAGAGATCGTAGAGGAAGTAGGCGCAGAGAACGCATTTATCTTCGGATTAAGCTCCGACGAAGTTATCAACTATGAGAACAACGGCGGCTATGATCCAAACGTAATCTACAACACAGACGAAGAAATCCGTCAGGTACTGATGCAGCTCATCAACGGAACCTTCTCCAGCGATACAGAGCTCTTCCGCGACCTGTACGATTCCCTGCTCACCAACAAGAACACAGACAGAGCAGACCGCTACTTCATCCTTGCAGACTTCCGCTCCTACGCAGACGCTCAGAAGCGCGTAGAAGAAGCATACAAAGATGAAAAAGGCTGGGCAAAGAAAGCCCTCCTCAACACCGCATGCAGCGGCAAATTCACCTCCGACAGAACCATCCAGGAATACGTGGATGATATCTGGCATCTGGACAAGGTGATCGTGAGAAAGAAATAAACAGATAAAACCAGCAAAACCCCGGCAGTACAGCCTTGATAGTAGTACTGCCGGGGTTTTTTGCGTAAAAGTAAAACACCAAGGTTCAATGTATTTCCTGCCATATTGGATTTTTGTAAAGGAGAAAACTATGGGTGGAGAAGTTCTGGAACTGGAATCGGAAAAATTGATACGAAAAGGAATGCAACAGGCCTTGGTCTGGAAGCAATCCGAAAGATAAAATAGGCAGATCATGTACTTGACAATAGTCCCGGAGAGACAGCTCTCTGGGACTGTTGACTGTAAATACATATAGAAATACATCATCTTGTGACAATTTCAGAAAATCATCTCAACATGTAACAAATTGTTGGGTTTATATAGGAAAAATCAAGGAAATTAAATGATTCAACACGCGAGAAAATTTAAAAAAATCGTAAAATTTTTGAGCATTACACTTGACAAAAAGTGGTTGAAGCACTATTATTAACCATAACAGACAGATTATGTCTAGGAATCTTTACCCAAAAAGAAAATAGTTATATTAAGGAAAGGGGAACTATAATCATGACAAAGATTAAAAACACAAAGAAGGGCATGGCTAAAAAGACATTAAGTATGTCTCTTGTAGTTGCAATGCTTGCTACTTCTAATGTGCCGGTATGGGCTGCTGAGTTCAGCGATGGTTCTGACGTAGCAGTTGCTACAGAAGCTCCTGCAGAATTTACTGATGAGACAGAAGCTGCTCCAGTTGTAGAGGATGCTGCTGAAGAAGTTTCTACTGCACAGGTAGCAGAAGGCTATACTGTAAACACAAACATGGAATTAAAAGCTGGTGACTGGGACACAAACCTTAAATTTGCTAAAAAAGATGGTGTTACAGATGCTGATAAATTTGAAGTTTTAGATAAAAATACTGTTCCGGTAAATGTCACAAAGGCAGAAATTTACAGTGGAACCGATTTACTTAAAACTGTAAATGTTACCAGTGGTGATGTTGTAACTGCATTAAAAGCTGAAAAAGTAGGCTTGGCAGCATATAAAAACAGCAAACAGGTTACCGTGAAATTTTATGTAGATGGAAATAATACTGCGGTTTATGAAGCAACTGCAACTGTAAATCCAGTAAATATCAGCACAGGATGGGTAGCAAATGTTACAAAGGATACAGCTGTCTACAATGGGAAAATCCAGACTCCTGAATTAACTGTAACAAAAACAGGATATGATAATGCAAAATTTGTTGTTCAGTTTGCTGATGAAAAAGAAGCTAAAAATGTTGGCGCTTACAAATATTCCGTAGAAGGTGTTGAAGCTGATGGATATGTTGGTACATTTGAGGTAGGTACATATACAATCACAGCAGCTACACCGAATAAAGATAATTTGTCTGTAGCGGTTTCTGGCACCACTACATACAATGGTGCAAATACTCAACCAACAGTTGTTGTTACTGACAAACTCACAAATACAGTTATTCCTTCATCTTTATATACAGTAGCTGTAAGCAGTCCAACACCAGGAACATATACAAAAGATGATATTACAGTAACTATGAACACTGATAACGGAAAAACTGGTTCCGAACTTATTACAAACAATTTCACCGGATCTGTTCCGAAAGAATGCAATACTGGAAGTTATGTTATAAATGCTCTTGATTTAAGCAAATTAGGAGAAAAATATGATATTACTGTTGCTGCAAAAAAAGTTGGTGAAGAAGTAACAACATCCGACTTTACATTCGTTGATAAAACAACAAAAAAAGTTGTTGCATATGCTGATGCTCTTCCGACAGGAACAACTATTGTTACAAGTAATAACAGTGCTGTAGGTACAGGAAAAGTTACTATTAAAGCAACTGATGTTAAGGATACAAAAATCACAGGTGAGTACAATACCACATTTAATGTTGTAAATGCTACAATTGATGCAACAGATGTATCTTTCGCTAAGGGAACTAAAATTAACAATAAGACTTATACAGTCAAAACACCATTAGGTACAAAAAATGGAACAACCATTACAGATAATGCAGATATTACTGCTGAATTAACGGGTGTTGTATATACAGGAGTTGCTATCGAACCATTAAAAGATGCATTCTCCAATCTTGTACTGACAAATTCAGCGACTGTTACGGATCAGAAACTGGTTCTTGGAACAGATTATGATATCATATATACTGACAATACAAATTCAAAATCAGTAAGCGGAAAAACAGCTACTGTAAAGCTTGTTTTCAAGGGAAACTATTCTGGCACAATTTCTTATACTTTTGATATTGCAAAAGCAACAGCATTTGTTACAGGAAATGATGTTGAATATGTAGCTGGTAAGACAAGCTATGAAGTGTCTGCTAAAGTAGTAACAAAATCTGGAACTACCGAGACAGCAATTCCTGCTGATGCTTATACTGTAACAACTACTAAAAAGGCTACAGAGGGAATTAATGATATAGCTGAAGGTGTAGTTGTATTTAGCAATAAAAACTATGATGTTGATCAAAAAGACAGCGTTGCAAGTGCAGAGTATCAGTTCAAAAATATTAAATCTAGAGTAGTTGGAAAGAATCTTTCCAAGTGCACAGCAAGTATTGAAGGTTCTTACGTTTATACTGGCGAAATTATCAGTCCAAAGCTTGTTGTGAAGGATGGAAACACTACTCTGGTAGAGGGAACTGATTATAAAATCATCAACAAAACAGGTACGAACGCTGGTCCAGCTCACGTAACAATCCAGGGTATTGGAAATTATACAGGTACTCTTACTGTAGATTATACTATTGCTAAGGCTAATCTTGCTAATGCAACTGTGCTTAATGCTGCTGGAAAAACAGATTATGATGTAGCATATATCGGAACTGCCGTAATACCTGATATTGCAACTGTCAAAATCGGAAACAAGGTATTAACAAAATATGTGCCGACCACCAAAACTGGTGATTATACCATTACATGGGATGATGCGGTAGAAGTTGGAACATACAACTTTACAATCTCAGCTGTTGCCGGAAGCAAAAACGTTGAAGGCGAATATAAAGGAACATTCAAGGTAACTGCAAATCAGCTTACAGGATACTTTGCTACAAAGATTGGTAATGAAAAAGCTGATGCTGCAACCCCAATTACTGTTGACAAAACAGGTGCTTATTATACAGGTTCTGCTATTACAATTGACTCTTTCAAAACTAAATATGTATTAAAAAATAATGCCGATAACAAAGTACTTACTGAAGGAAAAGATTACGAATTAGTATATACAGATAATGTAAATGCAGGTAAAGCTACTGTAGTTGCATATGGTCTTGGAAATTATGCTAAAGTTGATGCAACAACTGGAAAGAAAAAAGCTATTGCTTCCATGACTTACATTATCGGAAATAAAGCTACAATTACTCAGGATTGGGTTCAGAAAATTTCTGATGTTGAATATGCAGGTGGTCTTGTTGTAGAGCCAACAGTTGTTGTTGTTAACCCAGCAACAAAAGAAAGATTAACTCAGGGTAAAGATTATACAGTTACAACAAAAGTAACAGATATTTACGATAATGCAGGTAACGTTGCTAACCGTACACAGCTTGACGTTACAATCAAGGGATTGGGTGCATACACAACAACAGATGCGACAAACGCAGTACTTTCCTTTAATAATAAGACTTTAAATTGGAAAGTAACAAAGAAAGACCTTGCAAACACAGCAGTAAGCGTTGACAAGAACAATAACGTAACTGTACTGAACGGTACTGTTATCGTTCCAGCTGCAGAATATGATGTTAAATTCAGCGATGACAAAAAGAAAGTAACTGTAACAGCTAAGGCAGACAGCAAATACTATACAGGTTCCAAAGAAATCACTGTAGAGTCTGCAAAAGTTGGTCAGGCAATGATCTCTAACGTAGTTGTTAAAGGCAACACTGTAACACCTGTACTTTTCAGTGAAGTAGATGAAGCAGTTGGATACGACTATGTAATCGCTACAGAAGAAGATTACAAGAATGGCCGTGTAGATATCAGCAAGAACATCCTGAAGACAAACACAAACTTCTACTATGTACAGCAGGGTACATACTATGCATACTGCCACGCTTGGAAACGTAACGAAGAAGGCATGAAAGTATTTGGCGAATGGTCTAACATCGTTAAATTCACAGTAACAGCTACTACACCTTCTACACCAACCGTTAAGAGCGTAAATGTTAAAGGAAACACAGTAACTGTAACATATACAGTATCTAAAGATGCAACAGGATATGATGTAGTTCTCGGATCCGCAGTTAAAACAGTAAACGGAGAAAAACGTCCGGTAGACTACGGAACACTTGTAAAGAAAAACATCAAAGGAAATGTTGTAACAGCAACATTCACGAACGTACCAGCTGGTAAATACTATGCAGGCGTTCACTCCTTCAACAGAACATCCGAAAACGGAAGCAAAGTATTCAGCAAATGGTCTAACAGCAGAACAGTAACTGTTAAATAATCCATTGGGGTAAATAATACAGATTCCTAAAAGAAAAGCTCCAGCCAGAAATGGCTGGAGTTTTTCGTATACTTTTCATATCCCAAACTTCCTTCTGGCAAATAACCTTCTGCTCTGATAAAATATAGCCATAAAGCAATATGGCAATAAATGACATCTACAGCAGATCAGAAGCATTCTGATCATGCCGGATTTCAAAGGAGGTTGGGATATAATGAAAAAGAAATTGATAGCTTTATTGCTGGCATCTTCTATGGCTTTGACAGGCTTTGTCTCTGTATATGGAGCGGAGGAGTTTACGGATCCCGGTGATGGGTCGGCTATGGAGAGTGTGACAGAAAATGAATGGGATGAGGGCGGCTTTTCTGATACCGAAGATGGGGAGTTTACCTCTGAGGAAAGTGGGGATGCGCTTTTTTCTGATGAAAAAGAAATACCTGCTGTTCAGAATGGAGAGGTATGGATTGAAAATGCAGGACAGGGGATGACAGCCGGTACCTCTGTATATAATTCCAAATCTTCTTTCGGTCGGCGAAAAACCTTTCCTCAGCTTGCTGATATGGGAAATTCACCGGGATCCTACAGTTTGAACTGGGCAAATCCTGAGTATACTTCCTACTATACGGATACAGCTGGTAATCTGCACATTGTTGCCTGGAAGAATCAGATTTTATATGATGTATCCTGCAATCCGGATCTTAATATTACCAATGTAACAAAAGTAAAACTTCAGCTTCCACTGTGGGGAGGTTTTTACGCTGCGCCGGACGGAAATTTTTACGTTGTAACAGGGCAGAAGAATCTTGATGAAAATGACAGCCTTACAGTTGTCCGGGTTCTTAAGTATGACTGTGCCTGGAAGCTGCTGGGAGCTACAGATATCAGCGGAGACTATACCAACATGTTTAAGGGAATTTACATTCCTTTTGACGGCGCTTCTCTGCGCATGACTCAGATCGGATCCACACTGATCGTTCACACAGGACGTGAAATGTATGGTATGGATGGAATCCATCATCAGAGCGATGTTACCTTTGTCATCAACACACAGGATATGACACTGATCAATTCTGACATGCCTTATTGCAGCCATTCCTTTAATCAGTTTGTTGTAAATGACGGATCTAACGTATACTTCCTGGATCATGGAGATGCCTATGACAGAGGTTTGATCCTGTCTTCCTTCTCAGCATCTTCCGATGGACATATTGCACAGCGCAGTGCTGTCAATATTTTTCCGTTTATGGGACCTGCAGGCCAGAACTATACAGGATGCCAGGTAACAGGCTTTTCCCTGGCAGGTGACAATCTGATTACCATAGGCAGATCAGTTCCCCATAGCTTTTCTGTAAATGGACTGACAGGATATGAGGATCTTAATCTGAATGCTTTTATGATAATCACAGACAAAAACAGCATGGCTTCCAGATTTATCTGGCTTACCCAGTATTCTCCGTCAGGAGATGTAATAAGGGTGACAGAGCCCAAGCTTATTCCGGTGGGAAATAACCAGTATGCAGTGCTGTTTTCAGATGAAACCTCGAAGCAAAGTGTTCTGCACTATCTTCTTATGGATGGTTCGGGAAATATCTTATTATCCAAGTTATATAAAAATGTAACGATCCAGACAGATTCACAGCCAATCCTGTGGGGACGAAATATTGTCTGGACATCCGGAAACTATGACAATCACAATTATGACGGTACAGAAACATTTCTCTATGAAATCCCGGTAGTGACCACTCCGCTCAGTGGAATCGCCCTGGATCAGACAAGCCTTACACTTGATGAAGGAAAAACCCAAAAGCTTACCCCTTCTTTTGCACCAGTGGATTCTGATGATGTAAAAGATATGAACTGGACAAGCAGCAATCCGAAAATCGTATCTGTTTCAGCAGATGGAACAATTAAAGGGAATGGCTATGGTCAGGCTGTCATCACTGCCTCCACAGGAGAGTTTCAGGCTCAGTGCCAGGTAACGGTAAGGGTTTCGGAGACAGATGATCCTCTGGCAACACCAACACTGAAACTTTCCCAGAAGGCTGCTAATAAAATGCGCTTAACCTGGAAAAAGGTTCCCGGAGCCAAAGGATACCAGATTTACTGTAAAACAAACGCCCAGTCTTCCTACAAGCGGATAAAGACGCTGAAAACAGGGACTGTCAGTTATGATGCCGCAGTTGTACCGGGTGTAAAATATTCCTTTAAAGTTCGGGCCTACGGCACAAATGCAAGTGGAAAAACCAAGTATTCCCGTTTTTCACCAGTAAAATCTCAAAAGGCTGTTGTTCCTGCTCCTTCTAAGATTTCATGCAAAATGAGCACTGGCGGTACACTGGTTTCCTGGTCAAAAGTAGCCGGAGCTTCCGGATATGTGATTTACCGCAACGGTGAAGCTGCCAAGACTGTAAAAGCTTCCGCTTCAAGTTGGAAAGATCCTGAATCTTATGATTCCCAGACAGGTATGTACTGGATCGATAACTATTATATAAAGGCTTTTAAAAACGTAAATGGAAAACGGATCTACAGTAAACCCACAAAAACCGTGAATTTTCGTTCCTGATGATGAAAAACAAAGTCCCCCGGTCAGTTGACCGGGGGATCGCTTTATTTTACCTCTACTAATTCAATTTTGAAGTTCAGTTCTTTTCCGGCCATTTCATGGTTGGCATCGAAAGTGATGTTTTTCTCATCCTTGGCTGTTACTTTTACCGGGAATGGCTGTCCGTACTGGTTGGACAGGTATACCTGCTGGCCTACAGTAAGGTCCTCAGAGCCTGGAAGCTGAGCGATTTCCATAGTGAAAATGGCGTTGGGATCAGCCTGACCGTAAGCTTCCTCAGGCATCAGATGTACATCGATCACCTGACCCACTTCCATATCTGCTACAGCAGCATCGAAGCCTCTGATCATCTGGCCTGCGCCACAGATAAATTCCAGTGGTTCTCCACGGTCATAAGAGGAATCGAACTGTGTTCCGTCATTAAAGGTACCTTTGTAATGAGTACGGCAGGTCTTGCCCACATTGCGGCCTGTGATTGGATTATGGGATCCACAGCTTCCACCACAGCCACCGCCGCAGCTGTCACCACAGGAATGTCCCTCTTCATGGCTGCCGCAGGAATGCCCTTCCCCATGGTGATGATCACAATTCACGCCGGAAGACACTAATTCGCCCTTCAGATAAGCTTCCACAGCCTGATCTGCATCTCCCTGGGCTCCTGAACAAAACTCAATCCCAGCCTCTGTAAGAGCCGCCTGTGCACCACCGCCAATACCACCGCAGATCAGCACATCTACATTCTGCCCGTCCAACAAACCAGCCAGAGCACCATGGCCGCTGCCGTTGGAACTGATGACCTCACTGGAGACTACCTGGTTATTCTCTACTTCATACACCTTGAAGTTTTCTGTTTTCCCAAAATGCTGAAAAATATTTCCGTTATCATAGGTTACTGCAATTCTCATGTGAAAAATCCTCCAATTTTAATACAAATGTCGTTCAGTCCAGTATATCCTGTAAAGGCAATAAAATCAAGGCTTTTGCGATGGAACGGCTTAAACTCTACCCATGCAAGAGTAAATTTCATCGCATAAGCGGACGGTGGAATTTACTTTTGAAATTTTCACTCATACAATTATCACAGTAGTATATTGATTTCCTAATCTGCATATGCTATAATGTCGGTAGACAAGAGAAATAAGAAATCCATGTAGTTCAACTACAGCAAAAGCCCCGAAGTTGCGACCTTCGGGTTTTTTTATTCTCTATTTAAGATGGAAGGCATATGAAAAACTCCAGCCATTTCTGGCTGGAGTTTTTCTTTTAGGAATCTGTATTATTTACCCAAATGGATTATTTAACAGTTACTGTTCTGCTGTTAGACCATTTGCTGAATACTTTGCTTCCGTTTTCGGATGTTCTGTTGAAGGAGTGAACGCCTGCATAGTATTTACCAGCTGGTACGTTCGTGAATGTTGCTGTTACAACATTTCCTTTGATGTTTTTCTTTACAAGTGTTCCGTAGTCTACCGGACGTTTTTCTCCGTTTACTGTTTTAACTGCGGATCCGAGAACTACATCATATCCTGTTGCATCTTTAGATACTGTATATGTTACAGTTACTGTGTTTCCTTTTACCTTTACGCTCTTAACGGTTGGTGTAGAAGGTGTAGTAGCTGTTACTGTGAATTTAACGATGTTAGACCATTCGCCAAATACTTTCTTGCCTTCAGCGTTACGTTTCCAAGCATGGCAGTATGCATAGTAGGTACCCTGCTGTACATAGTGGAAGTCTGTGTTTGTCTTCAGAATGTTCTTGCTTACACCTACACGGCCATTCTTGTAGTCTTCTTCTGTAGCGATTACATAATCATATCCAACTGCTTCATCTACTTCGCTGGAAAGTACAGGTGTTACAGTGTTGCCTTTAACAACTACGTTAGCGATCATTGCCTGACCAACTTTTGCAGACTCTAATGTAATTTCTTTAGAACCTGTGTATTTTGTGCTGTTAGCTTTAGCTGTTACAGTTACTTTCTGTTTATCATCGCTGAATTTAACATCATATTCTGCAGCTGGAACGATAACAGTGCCGTTCAGTACAGTTACGTTGTTTTCTTTGTCAACGCTTACTGCTGTGTTTGCAAGGTCTTTCTTTGTTACTTTCCAATTTAATGTAGCAGAAGCAGAAATTCCACTATTGTTTTTATCTCCAGTAACATATGCGCCTTTACCTTTGACGATAACATTGCCATTTGTATAGTCACCGATTTCAGTAATAGGAGTATTGTTCTTAACGGCTTCTACTGTGTAATCAGTACCCTGAACAAGTCTGTTGCCTTTTGCATCATAAACAACTACTTCTGGTTCTACCGGAAGACCACCAGCGTATTCTACGTTAGCAATTTTCTTAATCTGACCTACTGCAATTGTTTCTTTTGCTCCAATATAGAAGTTCATAGAAGCAATTGCAACTGGCTTACCATCTTTATCAGTAGTTGCATGATTGCCAATTCCGTATGCTACAACAGAAGCTTTACCAGCATCTACATTGTTGGTATATTCCAGTTTATAGTCTTTACCTTCTGTAAGAACTTTGCTAGTAGAATCAACAACTACATATTTCTTTTTGAAGGAATCAATAGTAATTGCTTTTCCAGTATAATATGCACCTGTAACATCTGTGTCAAGTGTTAACGTTGTTGGTGGTGTTGTTGGAGCCACATATACAGGATTAAGTTTCTCTGCAAAGCAAGCAGTTAACTGATTTGGAGTTACCTTAAATGTTCCTTTATATTCACCCTCAACATTTTTGCTTCCGTCTAATGCTTTAAGAGTGAAGTTGTAAGTACCTGCTTCAACTGCTTCATCATATGTCAATGTATAATCACCTTTCTTCTCGATTGGATCATATACAGTTAACGGAACAGAACCAATTGTAACAGAAGTAATTGTAGGAGTTACGATAACACCAGTGTAACCGTATTTACCTTCATCTTTTAAAGTAACTTTTGCATTTGCAAGGTTTGCTTTCTTGATTTCATACTCAAGAGTAAGAGATCCTGTATAGTTGCTTCCAGTAACAGCAGTAATAGTAACTAATGCTTTACCTGCATTAATATTATTCTTGCTGGAAACTTTATAATCTTTTCCTTCAACTAATACAATATCGCCATCTTTTACAGTTAATTTAGGACTAATGCTTTCGCCAGTATATACATAGTTTCCTTCGATTGTAGCAGTGCAGTTCTTGAGATCCTTGCCAACAATATTAGAAACTACGCCTTCTAAATAATCATATCCTGTTGTATTTGTTGCTTTTCCAGCATTTGTGATATCATAGTTCTTATTATTGAATACAACTGTAGCTTTAGCAGTATCGCCTACTTTTGTTCCTTTTTTGGTTGTTGTAACAGTGTACTCGCTAGCCGGAACATCTTTCTTGTCAGCTGTTTTTACTGATACAGACGCATCATAGCTGTTCTTTCCTGCAACATAGGAAACATTGTTTCCTGTGATTGTTGCCTGTGCTTTAGCAATATTAAATTCATAGCTGAAAGTTCCTGTATAGTTACCTTTGAATACGAAAGTAACCTTAGCTATTTTGCTCTTATCTGTCTTGGTAACGCCTTTTACAGTATCAGAATCTGTATTGTTGCTATAAACTAAATCATAATCTGTTCCTAATACAAGTTTCACGTCACTTGTTGTAGCAGAATTAGAAAGAACAAGATTAGAGAAAGCTTCTTTTAATGGTTCCTGTGCAGTTCCGTTATATACAAGACCTGTTAATTTACTGTTAATATAAGTTGATACCCTTGTATCATTTAATGCTAATTTCACTGTAGATGGCTTAGCTCCATCTTTGAAATCAAATCCAACCGGGAATGCAACATCAGCAGCTGTAACTACATTATTTACTACTGTAAATGTTGTAGTGAATGTGCCTGTAACATTTGTAACATTTGTCTTTGGGGTAATTGTGATGGTGCCATTTCCAGGCGCATTATTATTAGTTGTTTTAAGATCTACATCGTTTCCCGGTATTACCTGGGCATATGTATATGTCTTTCCAGTAGCCTTATCTGTAAATGTAATATCAGTTGTCGCTACGTTTTCATTTGCTTTTTTAGTAGCTACATTAACAGTATATTTTTCACTTAATTTGCTTAAGTCAAATGCAGTTACTGTGTAGTCACCAGATAATAAACTAGTTACATCATATTCTGTTTTTCCTGTTTCACCAAAGTTGTTATTTACTGTCTTGTTGTTGATTGTAGCCTTATTTACCAACTTAACAGAAGTAATGTTAGATTTATCATATTTTCCAGCATCAGTCTTTGATACAGCTACTGTATATAAATCAGATGGAAGTACTTCACCTGTATATTTATCAGTTACTTTTACAAGAGATTTTACATCACCATTGTATGCAACTGTTCCAGAAACGGTAACTGCTAAGTTAGTTGCATCAGGTTTTGCTGGTGTAATTTCAAATTTTCCATTCTCAGTTGTTTTTCCGGTATATCCTTCTGATTCAACACCTACAATATTATAATCATATGAACCAACATTTTTTGCTTCAGTAACATCTGCATACTGTATGGTTACTTCAGAAGTTGATCCACCAACTTGAAAGCTACTTCCAGAAGGTGCAGTGATTGTTACATCTGGATTCTGAACTGTTCCGTTATATGTTTTGGATGTAGTTTTTCCACTTGTAATAGTCCACTTTGAAATATCTACTGGCTGAATTACAGAATTGAACTCACATACTGGGTTAGTATCGTTGGCTACATATACTTTTACAGTAACGTTTCTGTCTGCTTTATATGAGTTAAGACCATATTTAACTGTCTCTAATGCCTTTACTAAAGAAGAATTAGTTGTAGTATCCACAGTTGTAAGTAATCCGCCATTTCCAGCGTATACCTCTGCTTTAGCCCAGCTTTCAACAACACCATCTTTATTTTCGATTGTAAACTCTGCAGTTTTTCCTTCCGGTGCTACTAATGTAAGCCCTGTATTCCAGTCTACTTTTTTGAGGGATAAATTTGTTTTTACTGTGTAGTTTTCGTTAGCCTGTGCTGTAGAAACTTCTTCAGCAGCGTCTTCTACAACTGGAGCAGCTTCTGTTTCATCAGTAAATTCTGCAGGAGCTTCTGTAGCAACTGCTACGTCAGAACCATCGCTGAACTCAGCAGCCCATACCGGCACATTAGAAGTAGCAAGCATTGCAACTACAAGAGACATACTTAATGTCTTTTTAGCCATGCCCTTCTTTGTGTTTTTAATCTTTGTCAT
>NZ_JACOQG010000032.1:0-35259 GCF_014297245.1 Blautia difficilis
GGACATAAAACAGGACTTTTTGCCAAAATCAGCATAATTAGGAAACTCTTTATTATTATCTCTATTTGTAATATATTCAGACATGATTTTAATGTCTGGCATATTTTCTTTATCATAATAACAATTGGTTGCACTTGCTGACGTACTAAAAAAACTTTTTCGTGTAAATGAAACACATAGATATCCCCATGTATTATCTTTTATTTTGGGTTCTAGTTCATCTGCTAATGACTTTATTGCTTCCGAATACTGTCCATATCCTATACAATTTTGGTAAGTTATTCCAGTATTAATTGTTCCTAATTGACAAAATTCAAATGATAAATCATTATCAACAATATCGTCAGCTATTTCTTCGATTGTTTTTTCACTCTGCAAATCGTAAGTTATTGCTATGGAAGAATCCATTAAAGTTCCGTTTCCCTCGATTGCACCTATATAAACATCTGTATCTTCATCGTCATAAATACAAGTTACGTTTCCTTTAATTGTTATTCCTTTTGCAATTCCATCACATCGCGAAAAGACAGTTTGAAATTCATCTGTTTCGCTATTATATGCATATGATTCATCAATTTGTACATTTATATTTTCTACAATTCCATTGTCATTTATACGAAAAGGAAATACAGCAATGTTTTCTTTTGCTTCTTTTGAAGCATATGTAATGGTGTGTCCTTTTCCGTTCAATATGCCGCCAAAACTAGATGTTGCTTCTGGAACATCTGAAATGTCAATGTCATTACATAGTATAACCGTTTTATTATTATAATTTTGTATATTTTCGATAAAATTATAATAATCTTGTTCTGTATTAATACAGTATTTCCCTGTTGAATCTTGTGATAATATATCTGAATTAGCTTTTACAAGATAGGCATTACTAAATAATAGAAAAGCTGAGAATATTAACTGATATAAGATTTTTTTTTCTTTTTTCTTTTTCTTCATATCTATTTACACCCTAAAATTAAAATAATATGAAAAAGAACTAATGCTTTATAAAGTGAAACTTTATAAAGCATTAGTATCTTCATCTTTTTTATTTGCTATTAAAATTTACTTTATTTCCAACCCGGAACCTGAATCCACTGATCTCCCTGCTGAACATAACTGGAAAATCCAAGATCTAATCCCATCATCATAGAAAAATCTAAGCATACAGTGTGTTCTTTAGTGTCGGAAAGTACAGTATCAACACCTAAGTTATCTGTATTACCATCAATAATAGTCATCCAACCTGAATAATTATTATAGTCTTTTTCAGAAAGCCAATCTGTTTTATGAACTGTATTATTCCAGGTTGAATTTTTTGTAACCTTCATGCTTTCTGTTTCTGTTGTATTAAGATCTGATAATTTGAAATATTTTTCTCTTCCGTTAGCAAGAGAGTTTGCTGTTTTATTTGCTGTACCATCATCTGCAAATACTTTCCCTAAATCGCTATTAGCATGATTTTCCATTTTAACAGCTGGAATATAATTTCCATACTGACTATCATACCAACTTAAAACTCCTTGATAATGATAAGTTTTACCATTTAAAGTCTCTTTTGTTTCAGTATCAGATCCCGAAACTGCTTTCAGAACATCTAGTGCAGTAACAGAACCATTGGAATTTGTTACTGTAACAACTTTTTCTGGCACAATGTCTGGTGACGCACTTTTTTTTCCTGTTAAACCAGTTGTCTTTATAGACACTTTTGCAGTTACTGTATCTGCCATAGCCGGTACTGCTGTGCTTCCTACCATTGTTGTTGCCATTAAGAATGCAATCACGCTTTTTCTTACTTTCATGTTCATTTCGTTTCCTCCTTACCTTAAATTATAAATGTATTATTTTTTTGCAGGTTATCCTGCAAAATATATCATTTCGCAGCCTTTTCAGACCACGTTTGATACCTGTTTTCCATAAAAAAGGGTACAAAAAATAAACCTCCGTTATGCCTACAGATGTTTGTTTTTTTCTTTTACTAAAGTCCGTCTCCTGACTTAAAGTTCCAACCTACTTGCTGCCCTTCTCGGAAAGGATCTTTCCAATGGTTTCGCAGTGTTCGTCCTTATTACAGTGGGGATAAACCGTACCGGTATCTCACCGGATTTCCGAAAACTAAAGGGATAAAAAGCGACTTCCGATATTCAGTTATCAAAGTGCAAAAAAAATCCCCACCATACTGGCAGGGAATATAATGTACAGATTGAACTTTCACTCATATCCTTCGCATTATAGTATTCCCTTTGAATACCATTACAAGAATACAGTGAACTGCAGACTAAATATACTGCAAGGGAACGGAACCCTGTTTGGGATTCTCACCCAACGATTCTTCAATCATTACCGTAGTAATGAGCTGTACATGTGCGCTAAACGCTATTCGTTTTTTACGAAACCATCTTAACATTTTGTCCATAATTTGTCAATATCCCGATTACAAATAATTACTTCCCTTATTATCCCCGGAATACGTCTGAGAAAACACTCTTTTACAGAATCTCCACAATGCGGAATATACAAATCAAAGGAATGATCTTCCACACCTCGGTTCTAAAGTCCATACTCATCATAATACTGCCTGCGCTTTTTAGCATCTGTCACTACGATCTGAATCTCATCATTTCTCTTATCAAGAATAAGTTTATTAATCAAAACACTAAGGCGTTCTTCTCCTCTGACTTCGCCAATTGCTTTTCCTTCCGCTCTTAACCTTTCCGATTCCAGTTCCAAAACTTTTCCACCCATAGCATCACCTATCCCTTTCTGGATCTTCTCTTCATCCTGGAAGATATAGTCCGAGATTTTTACAATCAGTTTTATCAGATCCGTATATAATTCCGACCTTCCAGATCCTGTCAGTTCCTTGTGAACCTCACATGACTGAAGTCACATGCTTCCAGACGCTTTAGGCGTCCGACTGAATATCGGCGGATACGCCTGTAACTTAGGTACGCAGTTATGCGCATTTCCCATGCCAGATATGGCAGGTTCCCACATTACAGGTAGTCCACTGTATATCTGCCTGTATCTATGCTGCTTTTAAGAGTTCCATTTCTGAATGGAGTTTCCTCAGATCTGCATAGACGCATGAGGTTCTACGCTTTACAGGAGGGACTTTTGCCTCCAGTAAAGACCTTTCCGTTGCCGGAAGGGATTTTAAAAGTTCCCTTATAAAATATCTCGCCCCGATATTATACGATGCCGACAGGTCACAGTTATATCTTTTTCCTGTCTGGAATACACAAAGACTGTGATTTTTCGGGTCACGGGACACACTTCCGGAGCCATCGTATGCAAGCCTGCTCGTATTCCATGCGCAGACTCTGGATACCCGCATTCCTTTTCTGTGTGCCTGATGCTCACAGCGTTTCTGGATATCCCGTTTTCTCCACAGATGCAGTTTCTGTTTTTTCTTTCCGGATATCTTTCCCTGCATTTCCAGATACTCGAATACGATCACATCTGCATGGTTCTCTTCTGCATTTTTTACGATCGCACCTGCAATTTTTCTTCCCAGCTCTATGTTCAGGCGTTTCGTATATGCCCATCTTCCCCGTGACTGCGCAGAGCTGTGTTCCCTCTGGAATCTTCGGATTCGGCCCAGTGTGCGGTACATCCGGTCTTTTTCACTGGGATGATTGATAAATTTTCTCCCCAGGACAGTTCCGTCTGCCCGCATAATGGTACAGACCGCATCGGTATTGATTCCCAAGTCCACACTACAGATGATCTGTTCTTTTACCGGTGTCTTCGTAAGTGTCACTTCTTCCGTATAAGAAAAACGCAGGAAATATTTATGGTGCCTTTTCTCCAGTGTCGGGGCTGATGCCTTTTTCCCCGACCAGTTCCTGCGCAGATATTCCATATCTGTGTGATTTAAACGCACACAAAACCATTTCCAGTCATGACCATCATACAGTTTCAGGTATGCTTCGTCTTTTCCTTCTTTTTCCTCTCTGTACATGACATCACGATAAAAAACAGGCATGGCATGATTCTCATACGCCAGTCTGGGTTTCCCTGCTTTTTCTCCTGACTTTTCCCACAGATCCATCCGTGTTTCGTAAGAAGATACACTTCCCAATGCATGCTGGATTGCGGCTCGCCTCAGGTAGGACGGCATCTTCGGAAAGCGAAGATCAAAATCAAAGCGTGCAGGATTCTTTTTTGTAGTATGCACCAGATGCTCTGCAGCATTAAACCGCCTTTTGGCATCCGGTATCTCTGCCAGTTCTTCCCACATCTGCTCATATATTTCTGTCAGGTAACAGACCGCAGACCGGTAGATTTCCAGTGTCTGGCGGACTGGGATATTCTGTTTTCGTAATTCTACGCCATAGCTGGATACGGTCTGCATCTCTTTTCCTCCAACAAATCATTTCTTCTGTCAGGCTTTTTCCTTTTGTCCTTCGATGTAGGCAAGCACCTGGTCTCTGCTCCTGTCACTGACCGTTATGGCACAGTAAGACGGATTCCACAGATGCCCACCCCACAGTTCCTTTTTTAACTCCGGATACGCAAGAAACATCTGGCGTGCAAGATTTCCTTTCATGATCTTGATCATATCTGAAATATAAAACTGAGGTTTACAGTCCACAAGCAGATGGATATGATCCGGCATCACCTCCATTGCCAGAATCTGAAATTTATATTCTTCTGCAAGATTCTGTAACATTTCTTTGCATTCTGTATCGATTCCGTTTTTTAAAACCTTTTTTCTGTATTTTGTACACCAGACAAGATGATACTGCAAGGAATAGACATATCCCCTACCATATGAAAGTTTGTTTTTATCTATATTAAATATATCTTTTTCCATATAAATATTATACCATATGTATTGGTTTATGTAAACATTTGTTCTGTTGTTTAGTAAAAAAATTTGCGCGTCTAACTCATCACTGAAAGTAACGAGAATGCGACGCGCAGTTATTCAACCATTGTGCGGAACACATCATCAAAAATCGTATTGTTCATTTAATTCCTCCTTATTATAACATTTTCCCAGAGCTTTGAGAACCTCCAAAACAACCCTTAATCAACCATGAACTGTTTTATTCCCACCTCCCGTTCAGGCAAAGCCAACGGGCAGAATGTTATAATATTCAGGAATGTTTGCTTTACCATTATAAAATTTAAATTATCTTTGTGAAAATGTCGGCGAACGCCAGAGAAATCCGTTATGAACCGCCAGACCTGGCACGGGTGATATAAGATTTTCACTATAGTCTATAGTTTAAAATATGCTGTTCAAAAAAACAAGTACTATTTCACACGTTACTGTTCAATTACTGTTCCAAAACAAAAAACATTACCTGTAAAATCAAATTCCCACACATCCAGTAACCAGCGCAGGAAAAGTGTTTCTTTTCTGTGCATTTGCAGGCATCTTAGAGATTCTTAGGTAAAAAAAATCTGCGTTATGAGCCGGCTGCCTCACGTGTCTGAGCGGAGCCTGCAGCGGAGCGAGTTTGACAAGACGGCTCATGCTTTTAGCAGATTTTTTTCGCCTTAGAAGCTCTTAGATGCCGAAACCGCACAGAAAAGAAACGCTTTCCCTGCGCGTCCCCTCCCTGATTTTGTCTCCCCCTCAAAAAATTTGTTGTCTTTTCTCCAAAAAAGTGTATAATACGATTTAATCGAACATTCATTGACAATTACCGGTTTTTAGTTCTGTCAGTCACGGTATAGAAATGTCGGACTTTCAGCTAAGAGGGAATCAGGTCAGAATCCTGAACAGTCGTGCTGCTGTATACGTGCAGCCATATCTCATATCCATTGCATCGTTATGCGAGAAGGAGAGACATGGCGTTACTGCGTGAGTCAGAATACCTGCTATAAACTGCCGCCATTAACTACACGCAATAGGAAATGGAAGGGTGATCTTCTTTAGTGTTCTCTTTTTTACAGAAGTATCATCCTTACATATGTTTTCTCTGTTCCTTTTAAGGAATATAGAACACCGGCAGTTATTGGTACCTTGTTATTTTTATCATAGTCCATACTACTCCCATGCAGAGAAAACAACATTGTCTATCAGCAAAGGAGTATTTTTTTATGTCAAATTCTCTGACACTTACGCGTCGTAACTGCGGACAGTATATTGAGAAGAATATGGAACTTCCACAAAACTGCCGCTCTATCTCAGCAGAAACCTTTTTTAACAGACCTGATATTCGTTCTGTGGTATTTCCCTATGAAATGGAACAGATTGGAAACAAAGCCTTTCAGGGATGTTCCCGGTTAAGCAGAATAGAGCTTCCTGAACATCTGCAAAAACTTGGCATAGGGGTATTTTCAGACTGCATTTCTCTGAAAAAAGTCAAAATTCCCGCCAGCCTTACCAGTATTCCAAAAAATGCATTTAACAATGGCCGAAAACTGAACAGTCTGGAGTTCGCCCCGAACAGCAAACTGACATTTATCGGTCCGAATGCCTTTTCAGAATGCGCTACTCTTACGGAAGTTGTTTTCCCTGCCTCTCTGGAAGAAATCGATGACAGGGCTTTTTATAAATGTAAGAAACTGAGTTGTATTTCTTTTCCGGGGGGGGGATTTAAGGGTTATCGGAAAGCAGGCTTTCTATTTCTGCGGAATGGATTCGCTGCAGCTGCCTGATTCGCTGGAAGTCCTTGATGAGAGTGCTTTTTTTAAGTGCTGTAATCTGACCTCTGTGGTGATTCCGCCCAATGTCAGATACCTTGGAAAATGGATCTTTCATGGATGTAACCGCCTGCAGTATCTGGAGATTCGCCATGATCCTGAATTTATCGGGGAATGGATCATCAACAAAGCGGCTACGATCCGCTGTTATAAAGGTTCTAAAGTAGACAGATACTGCCAGCAGTCAGGATTCAAAGTAGAATACTTTTCCTAATAACAACAAAATCTGTATTGAACAGACAAAAAAGAGGAATGTTTATGAATGATACTTTTACTTATTTTCAAAAGAAGGGATGTACTGTTTTTTCTTTTCCGGGAAAAACAAGGGTTCTTAGCACCAGTCCTCTTAATGGCGGGATCACTGCTCATCTCACGCATGCTTTAAATATCAACTGCATGAATGGTGCCTATGAATGTGAAATGCTTGGAAACACCTATGAGGAAGACCTGAACATTCATACAAAAGAGCTGGGAATTGATCCGCAGACAGCAACCGCACTCAGCACAGCGGCATGGACTGAACTGTGTGCTGTTGAGAAAATCTGTTATCAGGAGTTATCCGTGACTGCTGCTGTTACAGGGGGAATTGATTCAAACGGAATGTGTCCGGGAGATCCTTCTTCTTACTATGAAAGAAACGGCGCTTACGAGATGCTGCCACCCGGTACGATCAATGTTTTTATCTATATCAATCAGAATGTTACAGAGGCAGCCATGGTCCGCTCAATGATGATTGCTTCGGAGGCAAAAGCAGCGGCCGTTTCACATCTCTTACTTGGAAGCTGTTATTCAGAAGAAATCGCGACAGGTTCTGGTACTGACGGAATGGTGATTGCCTCGGCTATGGAGGGTGAGCTGACACTTACCGATGCCTCCGGACATTCCAAGCTTGGAGAGCTGATTGGCAGGGCAGTCCGTATGGCAGTAAAACATGCCCTGATGAAACAGACAGCTGCCTGTGGTCCGAGACAGTTTCAGGTTCTTGTTCGTACTGGCAGATATGGAATCACCCCGGGAACTCTGTGGGATTTTTATATAGAGCATGAGATTCTTTTTCATGCATACAATATTAGTTTTAAGAAAGCTTCTGAGCTGGAAGAAATACTTCTATCGCGAAACAGAAACAGCAATCTGGTTTTATGTGTGTCTCTTTATCTTCATCTGATGGATCAGCTTCGCTGGGGACTAATCATGGAACCGGAGGCTGTCCGAGAGGGAAAAAGGCTGCTTCTTTATGGACTGTACTGTGGACGGGATACTTATCTGGGCGATGTTTATCCTGAAGATGTATGGAAGAACGAAGTACTGAAAACATTTTCACTTAAAGAACAGCTGATTTATATTTTAATCTGTTATTTTTCTGTCAGATCATAGTTGGATCATCACATTTTTATGGTAAAAATATTCTATGCCTGCTTTCTCCTGATGAAATACAAAAGGGAAGTGAATAGAATAAGTTCAATGTCCACTCACTTCCCTCCTGAAATCGTTGAAACCTATATACACATTATAAGGGAAAAGCCGCAAAAAGGCGAATCCGGGTGGTTGTGGATAAAGTAAAAATGACGGATAAAAAACAGTACATAACATCAATAAAAAAATTTAAAATTCGTCATTTTTACTAATGCCCTATGCAAGGGTCTGAACAATAACCTAACATCAAGCATCAGGTAAACTAATAAACAGCCTGAAGAAAACTCTCCAGACTGTTTTTATCATTTCTGTGCGAAATACTCTTTTGTAAGTGTAATGGCGGTTCCTGAAAGCAGGAATACACCAATTAAGTTGGGGATTGCCATGAGACCGTTGAATGTCTCAGCAATACTCCAGAGAAGTCCCAGATCTACAGTTGCACCAATGATTGCCACTAATGAATAGGCGATCATAAATGGGCGGATAACTTTTGCAGAGAATAAAAATTCAATACAACGTGCTCCGTAAAGTCCCCATCCGATAATCGTTGAGAATGCAAAGCAGCACATGGCAACTGCCGTAAAGATGGAAACCCAGCCTCCGTATGTAGAAGTAAATCCGGAAATTGTAAGTTCTGCACCTGCCGCTGCACCGTAATTTACCGGCACGCCGCTTACAAGGATCACAAGTGCTGTCAGAGTACAGATCACGATCGTATCTGCAAATACCTCAAAGATACCAAACATACCCTGTTTTACAGGCTTGCTTGTATCTGCACAGGCATGAGCGATAGACCCTGTACCAAGTCCGGCTTCATTGGAGAAAATACCTCTGGAAACACCCTTTTTCATACTGAGGAAAAAGCTTCCGATCACACCGCCTGTCACTGCTGACGGATTAAAGGCTCCATAAACAATATCATGGAAAACTGCCGGAACTCTTCCGATATTTAAGATCACAACGCCCAATGCAAGTACAATATAAAACAATGCCATAAAGGGCACTAGCTTCTCAGAAACACTTCCGATTCGCTTAATACCGCCCAGCAGTACCATACCAACCAACAGCGTGATCACAATTCCAAGGATCAGATTCAGTCTGCCTGTAGAAGACTCTGAGATCACATTAAAGTTAATAAGAGCTGTATCAATTGCTGTTGTAATGGTATTTACCTGAGTAGCATTACCTGTTCCAAATACAGTCAGTACACCGAATGCAGAATAAAGAACTGCAAGAAACCTCCAATTCTTTCCCAGACCATTCTTAATATAATACATAGGTCCGCCTACATAATCTCCATGTCTGTTTCTCTCACGGAAATGTACTGCAAGGGTAACCTCTGTAAATTTCGTGCACATTCCAAGGAGCGCGGAAACCCACATCCAGAATACAGCGCCCGGACCACCGATGGCGATAGCTCCGGCAACACCGGCGATATTTCCCGTACCTACTGTACCTGCCAGTGCAGTACAGACTGCCTGGAAAGGTGTCATGGAACCGTCAGAAGCTTCTTTTTTCTTAAAAATTCTTCCCAGTGTGGTTTTAAGCGCATACGGGAATTTGCGGATCTGGACAAAACCGGTCCGCAGGCTCAGGTAAAGCCCTACGCCGATAATACAGATCATAGCCGGGACACCCCAGATAAAATTATTTACGACGTTATTGATGGATTCAATTGTCTGAAGCATGTTAAATAAACCTTTCTTTCGTGTAATAATAACAGTTTAGCACTTTTTTCACCGTATGTACAGAAAAATTCTATTAAGATAAAGCATTAAAGCACAACAAGTTGCCAGAGCAAGCAGCTAAAATTATCCACTCCACTGCTCATTGCTTTTCGTAATTGAAGCAGGGGACTTACTTGATTCGGTTAAAAAGTCAAAATAACGTATAAATTTGTCATAATTTCAGTAGCATTTCCCCACTCAAACCTCTATTATTGTAAATATGAAATCAAGGAAAACGCCTATGTATTTTCTAACAGTACTTAAGCGTTTCAGTTATTCGGTGTAGCGCCGCGTAGCAAAGCGGATGATTTTATCCGCTTGACCATTTTCAACCTAAGGAGGATATGACAAAATGATTCAGAAATATACTTACGGAACCCCATTTGAAACCGATGCCATCGTAACTTCCATCCCGACTTCTGAGGGAACTCCTGCATACGGAACTATCTCCACAGAGAACGGCTTCTCTTTTACTTATGACATGGATGACAACGATGTTGTCTATGGTCTGGGCGAATCAAACCGCGGAATCAACAAACGTGGATACGTTTATGAAAGCAACTGTTCCGACCAGCCAAACCATACAGAAGATAAAATCTCCCTCTACGGAGCACACAACTTCCTCGTAATCTCCGGAAAGCAGACTTTCGGTCTCTTCGTTGATTATCCCGGAAAACTGAAGTTTGATATCGGTTACACACTCTCTTCCCAGTTAAAGATCACCTGTGAGGATGCAGATCTTTATCTGTATGTGATTGAGGGTGAAACCCCTTACGATATCGTAAAACAGTTCCGTAAAATCATCGGAAGAAGCTATATCCCGCCTAAATTCGCATTTGGTTTCGGTCAGAGCCGCTGGGGATATACAACTGCTGATGACTTCAGAAAAGCTGCTGACGGATATCGTGAAAACAATATTCCAATCGATATGGTATACATGGATATCGATTACATGGAAGACTACAAAGATTTCACAGTCAATCAGGAAAACTTCCCTGACTTTGAGGCCTATGTCAATGAAATGAAAGAAAAAGGCATCCACCTTGTCCCGATCATCGATGCAGGTGTCAAGGTAGAGGCTGGCTATGATGTTTATGAAGAAGGCGTTGAGAAGAACTACTTCTGCAAACGTGAAGACGGCAGTGATTTCGTTTCCGCTGTATGGCCGGGCTGGACTCATTTCCCGGATGTCCTGAACGCAGATGCCAGAGCATGGTTCGGACAGAAATATGAACGTCTCATTTCCAAAGGAATTGACGGTTTCTGGAATGACATGAACGAGCCTGCAATGTTCTGCACACCGGAAGGCGTTGCTGAATTAAAAGAATACATCAAAGACAACTTCATGGACAATGAAGAAACATCTGGATTCGTTCTCGGCGCAAAGGTAAAAGGACTTGCAAATAATCCGGAAGATTACAAACGCTTCTATCACAATGTAAACGGTCAGAAGATCCGCCACGACAAGGTACATAACCTGTTTGGCTATAACATGACCCGTGCAGCAGGTGAAGCATTTGAAAAAATCGCACCTGGCAAACGTTTCCTGATGTTCTCCCGTTCCTCCTATGTGGGAATGCACAGATACGGCGGAATCTGGATGGGAGACAATAAATCCTGGTGGTCACACATCCTTCTGAACTTAAAGATGCTTCCATCCCTGAATATGTGCGGTTTCCTTTACACAGGTGCAGATCTGGGCGGATTCGGTGCAGATACCACACGTGATCTGGTACTGCGCTGGCTGGCACTTGGTGTATTCACACCTCTTATGAGAAACCACTCCGCTCTGGGAACCAGAGAACAGGAAGCTTACCAGTTTGAAAATATCGAAGACTTCCGTCATGTGATCGGTGTCAGATATCGCCTTGTTCCATATCTGTACAGTGAATACATGAAAGCTGCATTAAACGATGACATGATGTTCCGCCCATTGGCATTCGACTACACAGACGATGCATTCGCAACTCAGGTAGAAGATCAGCTTCTCCTCGGAAACGAAATCATGATCGCACCTGTTTATACACAGAATGCAAAAGGCCGCTATGTATATCTGCCAGAAGAAATGATGTTCGTAAAATTCCTGCCTGATGGAACAATTTCTCAGGAAATCCTTGAAAAAGGACATCACTATGTAGAAGTTGCCCTGAATGAAGTTCCACTGTTCATCCGCAAGGGAAAAGCAATCCCGGTTGCTGATGTTGCACAGACAGTAAAGGATATCGATCCTTCTACTATCCGCATGATCGGATATGAGGGAGCTGAATATGACCGTTATGATGATGACGGGGTAAGTGCTCTGTAATTTAACCAAATTAATCAGATTTATCTGCCTCAATTACAGGAATTACCAGACAGCAGTTAGAATTGAACGAGAAGTCACCTCATAAAAAATAAAAAGAAACAGTCACATGCATCTGATGAATATTGAGATATTCACTCAAGTATGTGACTGTTTTCTTTTACATTGTTATTCTTTGTCTTTATTTTCCAAAACAATATAACGGTAAATTTCTGTAAACGGGATCTCTTTTTCTCTGCTCAACTGTGCGACGCTCTCATATTCCGGATAAAGCTGCTCTTTTCCATTCAAAGTGCATACCTTTACCTGAACTTCTCCCCATGGAGTCGGAAGGGTTCTCGTTTCTCTGGGAAGAATCGTACGTTCCATTCTGCTATAACGAATTCCAATCGTAGTAGTTTCTTCAAAAATAATATTCTGAAGCGTTTCTATATCTTCTTCCTTACAGATTACATTCAGAACCCATGCAGGTCTGTTCTTTTTCATAAAAACAGGCACATAATGCACATCTCTGGCACCGGCTTTCATCAGACGTTCCATGACAAATCCCAGAACTTCTCCACTGCAGTCATCAATGTTTGTTTCCATCTTGATAATCGTATCTTTGGTTTCCTGATTTTCAGCTTTCGGATTATTTCTGATTTCCGGGTTTTTGAATTCTTCTGTCTGAGCCTTTACTTTATCTCTTCCTTTAGCCTGCTCTGTGCTTTCTGATATGAACATTGCCCTTAAGATCCCAGGGCATTCATACCGGCGTTTACCTGCGCCGATTCCAATCTTCTGGATTTCAAATGTTTCCGGAAGTTTATCTTTTGTTTTCACTGCTGCCACTATCGCCGCACCTGTAGGCGTTACAAGCTCACCCTCTACCTCTGTCATTTTCAGATGTAAATGATTGGCACTTACTATATTTGCAACTGCCGGAACCGGGATTGGCAGGATGCCATGCTGACAACGGACAGTTCCACGGCCCTCCCAGAGAACAGGAACGATAACCTCTGTAACATCCAGATCATCCAGACAGACTGCCACAGACACAATATCCACAATAGAGTCCACTGCTCCCACCTCATGAAAATGCACCTGATCCACAGGCACATTGTGTGCTTTACTCTCTGCCTCTGCAAGAATTTCAAATATACGCAATGCAATCTTCTTTGCATTCTCAGTCATTGCACTATGCTCTATAATATAGGTAATTTCTTTTATTCCACGGTGTTCGTGATGGTGACGATCTTGCGCTGATCCTGCGCCATGGGCGTGATTGTGCTCATGACTATGAAAATGTTCCGCTTCATCCTCATGAGCATGATTATGATTGTAAAAATGATTATTCTCATGACCTTTATGATGATGTCCATGCAGATATTCCATATCATGGTCATGATTTTCATGCTCTTTATCCAGCACAACATCAAAATCACATGCATCTATTCCGGACTTCACAACTCTGCTGATCTTTGTCTCAAATCCTGATACCTTAAGACTCTTCAGCACCCTGTCCAGCACTGAGCGGTCAGCTTCCAGATCAAGAAGAGCCGCAACCGTCATATCACCACTTATCCCTGAATAACATTCCAGATATAATGTTTTTCCCATAATCAATTTCCTTTCTCATCTGTACCTGCTGCCAGACGGTTGATCTGCGTTGCCAGATAGCCGGCCCCGTAACCATTATCGATATTCACCACAGCAATCCCGTTCGCACAGGAATTGATCATAGTAAGAAGTGCCGAAAGACCATGCATACTTGCACCATAACCCACAGAAGTCGGTACTGCGATCACAGGTCTGCTCACCAGACCGCCCATCACACTGGCAAGAGCTCCCTCCATTCCCGCAACTGCAATTACACAGTTCGCACTCTGGATCGTCTCCAGTCTGGAGAATAAACGATGCATTCCGCTGACTCCCACATCATAAATACGTTCAACATTTGTGCCAAAATATTCCGCTGTCTGTGCAGCTTCCTCAGCAACCGGAATATCTGCAGTTCCTGCTGAACACACTGCGATCTTCCCAATACGCTTCTTATCTTTCTTCTCAACTTTTAAGATGCGCGAGATCGGATCATATTCTGTTTCCGGAAACTTCTCCTTCACCAGTTCATACTGATGTTGGGAAGCTCTGGTTCCGAATACCTCACCGTCTTCTCTGTATAATCTTTCAAAAATATTCAGAAGATGTTCATCTGCCTTATTACTGCAGTAGATTACTTCTGCGAAACCGGTTCTTGCCTTGCGGCTTGTATCCAGCTTCGCATATCCCATTTCTTCATAACTTTCTTTCTTAAGGATTCTCTCTGCCTCTTCTACAGATACAGAACCACTTTTTACACTTTCAAGAATCTCCTGTAAGGTCATGGATTCCTCCTTTTAGAACACCACCTGCACCAGAAGCATACAGACAACCGTTCCCACTATAATACTGAGCAGTGTATTTCTCTTCCACAAATGAAAATTTTGCTGTTATCATTCTTTTTCCTTATCAACGCCCTTATTTCCACGCTGATCGTAGTCATCCAGGAAATTGTAGTATTCTCCATCTTTATGATATCCCATAACAGTACGAAGATTAATATCCCGCACACTGTTAAAGATATTCGTCTCGATCACACTGCTTGTATTTCTAAACTGCGCAACCAGCTCTTTCATCTCATCACGCTTGGAACCACGTCCGCCTCCACAGCTTACACAGTTCTCAGTAAAACGGCATGCACACTGAATAAAATGCAGTCCATTGGTATCTCTCCATGCCTTGATTGCAGATTCCTTAATCAGATACATAGGGCGGATCAATTCCATCCCCTCAAAGTTCTGACTGTGCAGCTTCGGCATCATAGTCTCCACCTTACCACTGTACAGCATACCCATGAGGATCGTCTCGATCACATCATCAAAATGATGTCCCAGCGCAATCTTATTACATCCCAGCTCCTTGGCATGAGAATACAGATAACCACGTCTCATTCTCGCACAAAGAT
Source organism: Blautia difficilis (assembly GCF_014297245.1). Classification (NCBI taxonomy): domain Bacteria; kingdom Bacillati; phylum Bacillota; class Clostridia; order Lachnospirales; family Lachnospiraceae; genus Blautia; species Blautia difficilis. Next base: position 15,083 of record NZ_JACOQG010000032.1, read on the forward strand.
AACAGGGATTATTCTCAATTTCTGCCACTGTATCAAAAATATCACTTTCAAAAACCGTAAGAGGAATTCCCAGAAGCTCTGCATTATCCTGAATAATCTTCCAGTTATCCGCATTATAGCCCGGATTCATTACCAGAAACACCAGTTCAAAATGAATCTTCCCATGGCGCTTCAGCTCCTGAAGCAGCTTCGCCATCAGCATAGAGTCCTTACCACCTGAAATACAGACAGCAATCTTATCCCCCTCCTGAATCAGCTGATACTCATTCAAAGCCTTGGTAAACGGTCTCCAGACCGTCTTTCTGAACGTCTTGATAATACTGTGCTCAATCTCTTTCGTCTTCAGTTCCTTCTGCTCCTTAGCATCATTCTCCATAAAACGACTCAGAGAAAGTCTCAGATAGGCACGATATCCACCTTCAATATTCACAGCCTCATACCCTGCATCACTCAGCTTCTCCACACAATCCCGGCTTCTGTCCCCCGTATGGCAGAGAACATATACTGTTTTATCTTTATCAACAGCCTCCATCTTCTCATCAAACTCATCCAGCGGAATATTCACCGCCCCAGGAAAAGACCCCCTACTATACTGATCCACCGGCCGCACATCCACAATCGTAATCTCAGAAGCATCAATCTTCTCCAACTCTTCCACACTAATTGTATTCATATATAACCTGCCTTTATCTCTTAAAAATCAATCGCCTACATCTGATGAATCACCCTATATTTCCGCCCAATTCACCAGCCATCATTATACTTTGAAACCCCATGATAGTCAACACATTCCCACCCCGCAAAAATTTTGTGTGCACACAAAATTTTAAGACACACATTTTTTCCCACTGCCAGTGCACAGCGCAGAAAAATAATTCATTTTGTGTGCATTTGCAGGATACTTAGATATTCTTAGCCGGTAAAAATCTGCGTTATGAGAAAAATGACACACTGTCTGAGCCGCAGGCGAGTTTGTGGCATTTTTCTCATGCATTTAGCAGAATTTTTACCGGCTTAGAATATCTTAGAGTCCGAAACCGCACACAAAATGAATTATTTTTCTGCGCGTCCCCTGCCCCCAAACAAAAAAAGATGTGCACCATACCATCTCTGATACAATACACATCCACATAAACATTTTTTATCTCCTACACTCCGCAGTCAGGTCCTTAACAACCTCTCCTGCAATAATCAATCCCACCACAGACGGCACAAACGCCACACTGCCGGGAATATCCCTGCGCTCCGTACACTTATGCTTTGCCCCCGGAGGACAAATACAATGCGACCTACAGCTGATCGCCATATCCTCAACCGGTCTGATCGGCTGCTCCTCCGAATAAACAACCTTCAGCTTCTTCACGCCACGCTTCTTCAACTCCCTGCGCATAACCTTCGCCAGCGGACATACCTTCGTCTTATAAATATCCGCCACCCGAAACGCACTGGCATCCAGCTTATTCCCGGCACCCATACTGCTGATGACCGGAGTCCCGGACTCTTTGGCACGCATGATCAATTCAAGCTTGGCAGTTACAGTATCCACCGCATCCACCACATAATCATACTCACTGAAATCAAAATCAGCTGCATTCTCCGGAAGATAAAAACAATTATGGATTCTTACCTCTGCCTTGGGATTAATCTCCAGAATCCTGTCTCTCATTACTTCTGTCTTATACTGGCCTACCGTCTTTCTGGTAGCAATGATCTGTCTGTTAAGATTAGTCAGGCATACTTTGTCATCATCGATCAGGTCAAAGGCACCTATTCCACTTCGGACCAATGCCTCACACACATATCCTCCTACCCCGCCGATTCCAAACACGGCTACTCTGGAATTCTGTAATTTGTCCATAGCTTCTTTTCCAAGCAAAAGCTCTGTTCTAGAAAATTGATTCAGCATTCTTTGTTCTCCAATTATTATTTATCACAGTTCAAAATCTTATGATAAAGACATTGAACGATCCTTTATTTTGCCCAGATCTCCCCTGACTGGCTCCAGTCTTCATAAGGAATCATATGGGCAAACATATTTTCAACTTTTTTCTGAGATTTATAGTTAAGCAGCAGTTCTCTTTTAGCTGATTCACTCTTTGCCGATATTCTCGGAAGCGAATCCGCAATATCCGGAAGAACTTTCTTTTTATAGTACTTTCCAAAATAATACAGGTTATTTATCTGATAATTACGATAATATTCCTGTGTGACCAACTGACTGGTCATCTGATGATGGATATGTCCATATTCTCCCTCAGGATTATGAGTTGCCACCATATTCCAATGTTTATAGGTAAGGATTGTATCCAAATCTTTGATAATGTCTTTCTTATCTCCTACCCATTTGGAGCGCTCTCCACGAACCTTATCCGGATATCTGAGAATCAGTCCCTTATTCCCGGATTCTTTGATCGCATTCAAAAACTCCTGTCTCCTGACCTTGTTATATCCATTAGTCAGACATACTACAAAGTATTTTCCATCCAATAAATGGGCACCACCCCAGAGAGTCTCATCGTCCGGATGTGCCACAACCATCAGTTTGGTGCAGTCTTCCAGCTGCAGGCTATCCAGTTCCCTGATTGTAACATGTCCGGATCTGGCTCCGGTCACATAGGCAGCTCTACAGGCTCCACACAAAAAAACAGTCAGCAGAAAAAACAGCCAGATTTTTTTTCTGTATCTTTTCAACTTCTGTAAAATATCCATTTTCATTCACTGTTCCTTTATTCTACTTTTCCCCTTCTCTTCAGACAATGCTCTATTTTTCCTTTGAAAAAGCAAGATATGCCGCACCGATCAGTCCGGAATCCTCATTTAATATGGATTTTCTGACTTTAATAAAGCTTCTCTGTGCTTCATAAACCTTACTTTTCACCAATACCTCTACTTCCTCCACAAATCCCTCTATCTTAATCGCTACAGAACCTCCCAGGATTACAATATCCGGATCTGTCAGATTATATATTCCGGCAATAAAATTAGCAAGATGCAATTTTGCATCTGTCATGATCTTCTCAGCAACCTCATTTCCAGACTTTGCCAGATTGTTTACCTCTCCTGCATGCTTTACCTGCAATCCTGCTTTTTTTGCCCTGGTGGTAATCGCAGTTCCACTGCTGATTCCTTCGATACCTCCGGGCAGGATCGTGCCATGACAAGGTCCGCCTTCCCACATAACAGTATTCTCTACCTCATTCGCCCATCCATGAGCCCCCTGATAAATCTGTCTGTCAATTACAAACCCAGAACCGATTCCTGTAGATACCGTCAAAAACTGTACATAGCGGTAATCCTTTCCTTCTCCGGCAACTGCCTCAGCAAGGGCAGCCAGGTTTCCATCATTGTTCAGATATACCGGCAGTCCGGTAAGAGTACTCAGTTCTCTGGCTACAAACAAATGCTGCCAGTCTCCGTGCAGGTTTGGAGGAGTTAAAATCTGTCCATGAATAAGATCCAGAGGTCCTGGACAGGACATTCCCACACCTACGATTTTTTCTCCATAATCCCGTATTACCTCTGAAATCTTACTCAAAGTTTCCCCAGGATTTTCGGGATTCGTAGAAAATTGCTGTCTGTCTGTGATTTCCAGCCGCTCATTCACAAGTGCTACTCTTGTATTCGTTCCTCCAACGTCAATTGCCACCGCATATTTCATAACCAACCCCCGTTTTTTCCAAATATTGACTTTTGTATATTATTCTGTAACAGTCCTCGCAGAGAGCTGCTCTGATTTAATCAGATTTCAGTATATCACATTCCCTATTAACCTGCAATGTGGGATTCTTAACATAAAAAGCCGCAGTAACTACTTTTTCAAATAGTTACTACGGCAATTATGTCTTTATTAATCAACTGTGCAGACACGGATCAGGTTGGTTCTTCCCGGAATTCCCAGCGGTACACCACCAGCGAATACAACAGTGTCACCAACTTTTACAAGTTTATGCTTCTGTGCTGCTTCGATTGCTCTCAGGCAAAGAATCTCAGAACTGTATTCTTCTTTGATCAGCATTGGGTAAACACCCCAGGACAGATTCAGCTGGCGAAGAACTCTCTCAGAGCTTGTGCATGCACCGATCAGACATCCTGGTCTGTGTTTGGACATCATATGAGCTGTGCTTCCGGATTTTGTCACTGCAAGGATTGCACTGGCTTTCAGGTCAATTGCTGTCAGGCAGGTTGCATGTGCGATCGCATTTGTAATATCCGGATTCTCATTTCTGTCTGTTTTCTTGAAAATTGCATTATAATCAATATTCTGTTCCATATGCTCTGCAATACGGCTCATCATCTGAAGTGCCTGTACCGGATATTTACCTGCTGCAGTTTCTCCGGAAAGCATAGTAGCACTTGTTCCCTGATAAATGGCATTTGCTACGTCAGAAGCCTCTGCACGGGTTGGTCTTGGATGAGAGATCATGGAATCCAGCATCTGTGTTGCTGTAATAACCGGTTTGCCTGCTGTGTAAACCTTCTGGATAATCTTCTGCTGGATAACCGGTACATATTCCGGCGGAATCTCAACACCCATGTCACCTCTGGCGATCATGATACCATCTGCTGCTTCAATAATCTCATCAATATTGTCAACACCCTGCTGGTTCTCAATCTTTGCAATGATCTGGATCTCCTCACCGCCGTTTTCTTTCAGGATTTTTCTTACTTCACGGATATCATTTGCAGTACGTGTAAAGGATGCTGCAACGAAGTCAAATCCTTCCTGGATACCGAAGAGAAGATCATCATGGTCTTTCTTGCTGATAAATGGCATCTTCAGGTTTGCCCCTGGAACATTGACACCCTTCCTGTTGCCAATCACACCTGCATTAATAACCTTGCAGACAATATCCTTTCCTGCGATATCCTGAACCTCCAGGTCTACAAGTCCATCATCAACCAGAATATGTCCGCCCGGCTGCACATCCTTATAAAGCTCTTTATAAGTAATGCTTACGCGCTCATTAGTTCCTTCAATGTCTTTATTTGTAAATGTAAATATCTGTCCTTCTTCCAGAGAAACCTTGCCATCCTTAAAACATCCAAGTCTGATCTCCGGTCCCTTTGTATCAAGAAGTGCTGCAACAGGTCTGTCATATTTCTTGCGAAGTTCTCTCAGTTTCTGGATACGGCCTCTCTGCTCATCATGAGGTCCATGTGAGAAGTTAAAACGTGCTACATCCATTCCCTCTCTCACAAGCTGCTCCATAACATCGCCCTTATCAGTAGATGGTCCCATTGTACAGATAATTTTGGTTTTTCTCATTTAATCTTTCCCTCCAACTGTCAATTCAATTTTATGTATTATTTATTCCTGTAAAATAATGTAATAAAATGTTACTCGTTTCTATAAATCAAAACATGAATTCAAGTAAAAATTACCATTATTGAGACTATCTGTCAATATAGAATTTCGGCTTATTTTTGTTGATATTTGACAAAAAAATAACACACTTTTATTGCAAATGTCACATATATTTTTGCTGATCCGGCAATTTAAAAACTCTGCACCCACTGCTTATTGCCTTTCGCAACCTCCGCTGGGGACTTACTTGATTCGGTTAAAAACCAAAATCTGCATAGTCTTCCGGCAGAAATCTGTGGTAAATGATATGGCATCCTTCATCCTTAAAACAATAATAATAAGGATCTGATCCGTCATCAAAGCGGATCAGCACATCAAACTCCTCGTTATCCATTGGTTCAATAATAATTTTATCTGAATAAGAATGAAACAGCTCCTTAATTTCATCTATCGTGCATCCATGTCTTCCCACCAGTTCGATCAATGCCTTGATAAATTCATTCTCTTTCATATTATTATGTACATATTCAGAAGCTTTTTCCGAAACAGTGAAGCAGAAACGATCTCCTCTGTGTGATACTGCTACTTCGCCAAATTTCTCTTCTATATAAGAAGGAAAATCTTTTAAGATCTCCATCATGCCTGCAGCATCTGTCTCACCGCCAAAGAAATGATTCAGGGAACTGAGCGGATAATAAAGGCTTATCTTCTCTTTCCTATATCCAAGCTTCGCCTGTTCTTCTTTAATTACATCTATCAGACTGGTTTCTAATTTATTATAATTCATCTGTATCTCCTCCTGACAGGTTATGTTTTAATTGATTATTTTTCTGGTTAATATTTTATCAGACATTACCCGAAAATCAATGTCTTTCTTATTCGAAAACAGCGTTCCAGATATTATTTATATCCGAAACGCTGTCATCATTCCAATTATTTCATTATGTAATATATTTAATCCCAGTTCTTACGTCCATAACGCAATGTCACATCATGGATTTCATTCTGAAGTTTCTTTGTAAGTTCTCTCTTCTTGATTCTCCACTTCCAGTTCGTACCAACTGTAGAAGGCTGATTCATTCGTGATCTGTTATCCAGTCCCATATAGTCCTGCATCGGGATAACACACACACGCGCAGCACTGCGCATAATCAGACTAATGAAGCATTTATACAGTTCTTCTTCTGGTGTGGCATGATCGCACAGATAATCTCTTGCCAGTTTTCTCTCAGCCGCTGTGATGCTCTTCCACCATCCCACGATTGTTTCATTATCATGGGTTCCTGTATATGCCACACAGTTCTCCGGATAGTTATGAGGCAGATAATCACTGGCACATCCGGAATCTCTGGAGTCAAACGCAAATTCCAGAACCTTCATACCCGGGAAACCACTCTCATATACCAAATGACGTACAGAATCTGTCATATATCCCAGATCCTCTGCAATAACCTCTTTCCATCCAAGAGCCTGCTGGATTTTGCGGAACAGATCAATCCCCGGTCCCTTTTCCCAGTGACCGCCTGTGGCATCCTTGTCCCCGTAAGGAATAGAGAAATATTCATCAAATCCCCTGAAATGATCAATCCTTACCACATCATACAGTCTGAAACAGTAACTCATTCTGGAAATCCACCACTGATATCCTGTATTTCTGTGATAATCCCAACGATACAGCGGATTTCCCCATAACTGACCAGTTGCAGAAAATCCATCCGGAGGGCATCCTGCTACTGCCAGCGGTACATTGTCCTGATCCAGCTGGAACAACTCCGGATGTGCCCATGCATCAGCACTGTCCATAGCAACATAAATCGGAATATCTCCAATGATCTGGATTCCTTTTGAATTTGCATAGGATTTCAGTTTCATCCACTGTTCGTAGAATTTGAACTGCATATACTGCTGGAACTCAATATCAAAATAGAGTTCCTCACGATAATAATCCATAGCATTATTCCAACGAAGTCTGATATCCTCAGCCCATTTGGTCCATTCTACACCTTCAAAACGGTCCTTTACTGCCATAAACAGAGCATAATCAGAAAGCCACCAGCTGTTTTCTGCTACAAATTTCTGATAATCAGGATTCTTACTGATCTCACTGTTCTCGTATGCTTTTCTCAGAAGCGGATAACGGCCTTTGTAGATTTTTTCATAATCTACATCATCAAGCTTCTTTCCCCAATTTACTTTCTCACAGTCTTTTTTATCCAGAACCCCTTCTTCTACCAGTGTATCCAGGTCAATAAAATACGGATTTCCTGCAAATGTAGAAAAGGACTGATATGGGGAATCTCCATAGCTGGTCGGTCCCAGCGGCAGAATCTGCCAATAAGTCTGACCGGCTTCCTTTAACCAGTCTACAAATTCATAGGCGCTCTTGGAAAAACATCCTATTCCATAATTTGACGGCAAACTGCTGACCGGCATTAAAATTCCTGCTGCTCTTTTACTCATTTTCTCTCTCCTTCAAAATTTTCTATTATGATTGATTTATGCACTTAACTACTCTCTATCCTATCACCATATCCGAAAATATACAATCTCTACAAAATCTATATTGATTATAACATTTTTTATTAATATAATAAAGAAAAAATGTACGGCCTGTGAAATCATTCTATTCCGATTTCCCAGGTCGTACATTGATTTTATCAAAACAGGAGCTGAAGTCCCATTGCAATGATCCACATATATGCACATGTTTTCGGGATCATCAGCAATCCGACTTTTGGTTTTGTTTTACTGAATGCTGTCTACTTTCTTTTTCTCGTGATCCATAAAAATGTGCCAACAAAAATAATTCCCTTCACAATTGATGTTGAAGAAAGTGCCCACCAGATTCCGTTAAGTCCCATAATACCCCCAAGAAGAATGGCCAATGGGATTCTTGCACTGGTAAAAATAATACTGATAATACTGCAGAGTCTGGTTCTGCCAAGTCCGGACAATGCACCCACTGTAGTCAGCTCCACACACATAAAGGCTTCACTGAAACCAATGATGGTCAGATATCCCACTGCTGTTGCAATTGCTTTCGGTTCATGGAAAAAAATCCTGGCAATCGGCCCCGGAACACATATAAATATAGCAGAAATCAACACACCCCAGATTCCTACAGTCCATAATGATGCCTTATAGCCTTTTCTGACACGGTCATTTTTGCCTGCACCATAGTTCTGTGCAATAAAAGCATTTAATGCTGCCCCAAAACCATCTGCCGTATTCCATGATATAGATTCTATCTGTCCTCCCACTCGCTGTGTTGCAATAGCTTCTGCACCATATCCGGAAACCATACGGGTCAGCACCATGGAAATCGCACAATATGCCATTCCCTGGATTGCTGTGGGAATTCCGATCTTACAGATTCCACTCACATATTCCCGTGGAAGTTTTGCCAATAGTTTTGTTCCTTTTAGTACATTTTCTTTTTTCTGTACCATAATCCCTAATATCATAATACTCATAACAATCGCCTGAGCTGTCACTGTGGCAATCGCTGCTCCTGTAACCCCAAGCCTTGGAAATATTCCAGGGCCAAGTATCAGAACAGGATCCAGGATCATATTTGTAACCAGTCCCACAAGATTGGCCAGAAAAGGAGTCTTTGAATCTCCCTGCGCTGTATAGATTCCTGTCAGTGTCAATGTCAGAAATGAAAATACGATCAGACCGCAGGCAATCCTGGTATACGACATTGCTGCAATATATGTTTCAGAATCTGCAAGCTGAAAAAATCCCACCATCTGTCTGGTAAACAACAGTGCCAGAACCGCATATGCAATTCCCATAAAGGCAGAAAGCTGTACTGCAGCCTGTGCAAAACCATGGGCACGTTCTCTGTCTCCGCGGCCAATACACTGTGCCACCTGCACCTGACCACCCATTCTGGCCATAGCTGCCAGCCCCTGTGAAAGCCAGGTAAACATACCACCAACACCTACTCCTGCCACAGCCCTGGATCCAAGCAGGCCGATCCAGGCCATATCCGTAATATTATACAGAGTTCCCAGAAACGCTGACGCCATAATCGGAACCGCAAGTTTCGTCAGTGTTTTTAAAATAGGACCTTTTGTTAAATTCCCTTCCATCTTTCTTCCTCACCCATTTTGTTTTTTATAACTGTGTCCAGTACCCTTATTATACATGGTTTGACACTATTTTTCATCAGGATTTATTTATGCATACGCCTGATATAAAATGCAATCTGATAGGGCAGTCTTTCTTCCGGTGTTTTCAGTTCATTTCCCAATATTTTTCTGATATTTCCAATACGGTACAGTACTGTATTCCGATGTGTGAATAATTCTGCAGCTACCGCCTGGATGCTTCCATCATGTTTCAGATAAGACTGAAGAGTGTCCACATAATCAGCATTGTATCTGCGGTCATGTTCTTCCAGTGCTGCCAGACATTCTGTTTCCATTTCCCTCAGTATCCCCTTGTCTTCTACCATATAAAGCAGGCGAAATAATCCACAGTCATCAAACTTTACCACCTGTTTTTTGTGAGTAAGTGCCATATGTGCCGCTGCCTTGGCTCTCTGATAGCTTATTGAAAGCTGTGAGATATCCATACATTTACTTCCGATCCCCACACACAATTCCAACTCAGGCATACGTCTTTTTCCCCTTTTTATAGCCCCAGCTACAAGTCGATACAAATATTCTTCCGAAACCGCATTGGCTATCAGTACAAAATCAGAATTATAATAAAAGAAGCTTGCATTATGCGTAATATCCTCCAGATATAACTGTATTCGATAAGACAATTTCTTTCGCTCCACCGTGTCCATAGAATCCAGCCCTTCACAAGTCAGCAAAAGCACCTGAAAGCTTCCATCCACATCAAAATACTGCAATAATTCTTTTCTGTATGCCTTCTGATTATCCGGGGTCTCAATAGCTGCAATCAGTGCTGCTACAATCTGCTCATCCGTATTATCCTGCAGAAATACGCGGATACTGAAATCTTTTATCATATCTGACAAATGCACTTCCCAGGGCACAGTCAGCAGCGGCAGATCATTTTCATTACAGTATGCTATCAATTCTTCCGGTATATCATAAATATACTGTCCCACATTAATGATCAACCCAGAGGCATGATACCGATTCAACAGCCTTACCAGATTCATCCAGTCTTCTTTTTGGGGAAATCCCAATCCTGTTGTTACAGCAAGCTCCTTTCCCCAGAAATTCTGTATAATTGTTGTATCCTCCAGAAGATGTACCCAACTGATGGAATTAGCCCAGCCATTTTGTCCGGCCAGAAACTTCATTTCGTACCTGTTTTCTGCTGTCAGAATCATATCTTCTATTGTAAAACTCATATACCCTCCCTGTCTCTTGCTCAAATTTTCACTTTCCTATCTTTCTTTCCTGATTATATCATATATTTGTGCTGTCAGCACAGATTTTACCTCTGATTTTTAGAGTTACCCCCTATAGTATTTCTTTTATTTTGTGCTAAAATATAAATAACCTAAAAAATATTCAAAGGAGGCGTGCTTATGAAATTCGCAGTTTATACAAATGATGCACTTCCTATTCCGGAATGGATCAAAACCGAACGTTATATGTATTGTGACAATTTTGTAAATGATTACACAAAGTCTAATCGTTTTAGTCTTCTTTCATTTGTTAAACGTCTCTTCCACAAATGATATACGCTCCCTTTTGTCGAAAAGGACATCCACCTCTCCGGATGTCCTTTTTTTCTCTGTTTTCCCTTGCCAGCTTGACCTTTTTCCTCCGGGTAGTTACAATGGCAATATAATTTATCAAAAATCAGGAGGAACCGACCTATGAGTTCTTATATGGATTTTATTAAAGAACAGTTATATACACTGACTTCCATCCCAAGCCCTTCGGGCTTTACCAGAAAAGCTACCGATTATCTTTTATCTGAATTATCTTCCCTGGGTTATTCCCCGGAACTCTCCAATAAGGGGAATGTATTTGTCACCCTGGGTGGTTCCGGTTCTCCACTGGTGCTGGCAGCCCATGTGGATACCCTGGGTGCTATGGTCCGCTCTGTCAAGGATAACGGACGCCTTCGTCCCACAACCCTCGGAGGCCACCAATGGTCCACTGCAGACGGTGAAAACTGTACTGTCCACACACGTGACGGCAGAGTTTACACAGGAGTCGTATTAAATACCGAACCATCTGCCCACGTTGCTGATCAGAAGACCGAACAGCTGGAAGAAAATATGGAAATCTTACTGGATGAAAATACAGCTTCCGCAAAAGAAACTCTGGCACTGGGTGTCCAGACAGGGGATATCATTGCCATGGATCCCCGCACAGTTGTAACAGAAAGCGGATATATCAAAAGCCGTTTCCTGGATGACAAGCTTTCTGCTGCGATTCTGATCGGACTTGCCAAAGCAATCCGGGAGGAAGGTTGGAAGCTGAACCGCAAGGTTTCCCTGCTGTTCACTGTCTATGAAGAAGTAGGCCATGGCGGATGTGTGGTATCCGATGATACAGAAGAGATGATCTCTGTAGATATGGGATGTGTGGGCGCTGATCTGGGCTGTACAGAACATATGGTATCTATCTGTGCCAAGGATTCCGGTGGGCCTTATAATTATGATCTGGTAACCACACTTTCCAATATTGCCAGAGATCTGGAGCTAGACTATGCCATTGATGTTTATCCCCACTACGGATCTGATGTGGAAACTGCCTTGCGCGCCGGCTATGATATCCGCCACGGCCTGATTGGTCCCGGGGTATATGCTTCACATAATTATGAACGCTCCCATATGGATGGAGTCCGCAATACCTTTGAACTATTAAAAGCTTATATTACAAAATAATCAGATGTCTGGTTATATTTTCATACAAAAAGAGCCTCTGTCCCTGTAAAACACAGGAGCTGTGGCTCTTTTTGTATGATTTAATCATGTGGAGAAAATCATCTGCTTCGCAGTGATTCATGTCAAGCGGATAAAATCATCCGCTTCGTTACGTAGCTCTACACCAAATAACTGCTCCGCAGGGGACTTACTTGATTCGGTTAAATAATTCCATGATCCTTGGCCAGCGCTTCAATGCTGCGGTCATAGGTTGCTTCCGCCTCTTTTGAAAAGAAGCATCCAGGCACTCCCTCATTATGATCACGATGATACGCCACACAGGCACAGCATTTTCCATGTCGTGGACAATCATACGTACATGGGCAGTTCCGTTTGTTATCACATTGATTTCCCATAGTCATCCCTCCACACATCATTAGTTATAAGCTGATTATATTAGATAATGGTATGGTCAGGCAATCGTTTCCTATGCTAAATCATCAATCGTTATTCTCCTTTTTGTTGTATCATAATTTTTAATACTGTTTCAGGTATTCTGACACTGATCTGCTCATTTCTTTAGAAAAATCCGAATTATATTTTCGGCTACAGAAGGCACTGCACCATTCTTCATAAGTGCTGTTCTTACATTGGTATGCAAACATCTCACGCAATTCCTCCCCATCGATACTACGATAAGTGTTTTCATGTACAATATGTTTTCGCTCACAACGTTCCGGCTTTTGACGCATTCTCTGCTGTTCAGTCGGCCATCCAAATACTAACATCACTGCTGGAAACACATATTCAGGAAGCTGCAAAAGTCTTCGCTGCTCCTCACAGTTTTCCATAATATCACCGATATAACATGATCCGATTCCAAGGCTCTCCGCAGCAACTACTGCATTCTGAGCCGCAATAGCTGTATCAGTAATCGCAAGCATCAAATCGCCCACTCCAGGTTTTCTAGGTTCACATCCTGCTTCCAGATAGGCATCGTACCATTTTTTACAGTCTGCACAAAATACCAGAACCATCTTCGCATTTGCAATAAATGGCTGATGGTCACAGCTTTCTGCAAGCATTTCTTTTAATTTCTGATCCGTGATATCAAGAATTGTATATAGCTGCTGACAGCCTGCCGACGGAGCCTGCATAGCAGCTTCCAAGATCATATTTTTCATTTCTTCCGGAATCTGACGGTCTTCGTATACTCTCACAGATTTTCTATGATATAAAGAATCTATAATTTCATTCATGATCAGATTTATTTCCTTTCATACTTCTTTTGCTTATATTATCTCTTTTTATAAATCAACAGCTCTGGATTTTCACCCTCATTCTCATATGTACATACCAGAATAAAATCCATGCTTGCCAGAATACCAAAACACCTGTCTGTTATAGTTTTCTACCAAACTCTCTAATTTCATTAATTTTTTCTTTTATTCTATCTTCGTTTATCTTTTCAGATGCAAATCCAGATTCAATCATTTCCTTTCTTCTTTCAGAAACCGCATTTTGATCTCCAACAGAAGTGATGACCCCAATATCTTCTACCCACATAATTCTTGCTGTCGTTCTATGGATTTCTGTGATACCTGCATAGATACCATCAATACGGCTGCTCAGAAACATACCGCATTTTTTTAGTTTTGACGGCTTGCCCAAAGCGTAAATCCTACTGATTACCGATTGGAGCGGACCACTGATATTTTGAAAGTAGATTGGTGATGCAAGAATCAGCACCTCTATCATATTCAAAGCTTCATATAACTCCTGCATATCATCCTTTTGTACACATACTCCATAATTCTGATTATGACAGTATTCACAGCCAAGACATCCGGATATCTTCTTGCCCTTCGGACAAGAAGCATCCCTCGCTTTCAGCTCGGTCAATACCGATTTTCTTAATTCTACATACTGGAAGTTATCTCTCAGTTTGCAAATCTGATTACTTGATTATCAATATCGACCGTTGCCACAACACCAAAGGGAATGATGCAACGTGGCTGGGCGTGTCCGATATTGATATTGCACACTATGGGCAAATTCGGATGATCAATTGCGTCTACCAGTATCTGTTTATATTCCTGCACATAAGTTTCATCCATCGGCTTTCCTATGAGAATACCTGAAATCACATCAAAAATGCCTGTTTCTTTTAGTGCGAGTACGGCTTTTCTGTATTTTTCAGGAGACATCTTCTCTTCGCTGGATTCTAGCAGAAGAATCTTTCCGACCCAATCTGCAATCTCTGGGAATAGTTTGTACTTCTTGCAAAAAAGCGGCATATCCACATAGCGATCTCCATTGAAAAAATCATAAATGGAATCAATACAACCGCCAAGAATCTCTCCTGAGAAAACAGAATTGCCTTGCAGTAATTCAAAACCATAATCGGGATGATATTTTAAAGGTGTGCCAACCCGATCGATACCAAAATCCGTCCTTTCTTCATACCAGATCTCGCTGGGTCTGACTTCTTTTATCGTTCCGGTACTTACCAGTTCTTCAAAATACTTTTTTGTATATGGGAGCATATCTTTGTCCAGTTCACAGACGTCCGCAAGGAAAGACTGTCCATAAAACGTTTTCATTCCAACCTTATGGAGCATGAAATGATTGACCGTCGTATCAGAAAAACCAAGAAATACTTTATCGGAGACTGCATCAGCCAGTTCATTATGTTCAAACAAGAAAGGCAACAAGCGATATGTATCATCTCCACCAATTGCACAGAGAATCATATCAATCTCCGGATTACTAAGGGCTTGTAACAAATCAGCCGCACGCTTTTCGGGATGGTTTTTGACATATTCTATTCCTTCAAGGGCATGAGGCATAAATTGAACAGTCAGACCAAAGTCATTCAACCTTTTTATTCCTATATCTACCTCATGCTTAACAAAATCCTCTCCTATTGTTCCGCTCGATAAACTGACAATAGCGATATTCTTTATCATAATCTTTGCATCCTCCCCCATCTCCAAATTATCTGTTCACAATCGGAGAAATCACTAGTTTACCCTCTCTGTCAAGCAGCGGAGTCATTCCTCCTGCATTCGCAGCCGCATGAAACACATAGTTTACCCCTGTTTCTCTGTCAACCCAGATTTCCGTAACATTCATGGTTCCCTGTGAGTAAATTCTTTCAAATCTGTCGTTTTTCCCCATCAAAATATCCTCCTGATTTCATTTTCATGACTTCATTATAACAGCTTCACTCTCCCCAGTCACCTCATATCTTTACATCTCTTTTAACGTAAGCGCCAATGGCAAAAAGCGCTCAGCCAAATACCACTGATAGAATCGAGGATAGACTGCAGGTACTCCAAAAAGAGCTTCTCAAAACAAACCGTTATACTTTTGTATGGCGTGGAAGCATCAATTACCATCTTGCAGGCCTTCTGGACTCTATCGACTAGCTTTTTGAAAAATATAATGCTTTTTTGCAGGAAAATGATTATGGATCAAAGTATGAGCTGGGAAATGCACAGATGCAACTTTTATGCGCATGAAAGAAGATCATATGCTTAAAGCCAGCATATAATGTTCAGATTGCAGTAGAGAATTATTTCATCGTGCATGGATATGTGAGCAGTGACCGCACCAATTATAATACCCTGATCCCGGTTCTTGAAAAACATAACAATGCTTTCGGAAGTATTCTGGAAGAAGTAACTGCAGACAGCGGGTACTGCAATGAAAGTCTTACTTGCAATTTTTCTCTTTCTTCTTCGGCAATTCTTCCCACATGCTCTCAACCAATTCACACAGAAACTTCCGATTATCCACATCATCAACCAGAATCATTTTTTTCGCACCATCATACGGCGGTTCCATCTCAGCATCCGGCATCATTTTCACCGCTACCGGAACCGGCTTTACCAAAAGTCTGTCATCATATATTCCACCAAAAACCTTTCCACGGTAATAAAGAATGAATTCTCCCATCATTGCCCGACTGCTGATTTCGTCCAGTCCTGATAATTGTTCCAGAACAAAATTCAAATATACCTTTGTTGATGCCATGTTGTTTTCTCCTATCTTCCCACCAGCTTTAAGAATTTCTTATCATTCATCTGCTCATTCGTAACATACTCCCCATCACAAAATAGTGCATAAGTCGTGATCGGCGTTGGTACATTCTGAGCATCCTTCCTACTTTCAATCTTCACAGCTTTGAGTGGAATACCATTCTTCTGAGCGGTTTCTTCCAAGATTGGTACATACTTTGCATTAAAAGGACATTGGTTTGTATAATAAAGAACATAGCCGCTTTCATTTATATGAGGGTGTTTTGCACATTCCTTGAATACCGGTGGCTCAGTTTTCTCTTCAAACGGCAGATACCATAGCTGGATTCCATTATCAGCCTCATCACAAGCTTTAAATCCTTTATATTTTAGAAACTTCGAATCGGCCAGAAATGGCTTTTTCCTTGCTGCTGCAAGAATACATAGGCCTTTCTTCCCCTTTTCTTTGCTGTCCTCAATACACTCGGAAAGTAAGTCACTTGAATATCCATGGCCTTTGAAAGATCCGGACACCCACAAACAATTAATATACATATAACCAGGTGCTTCGATTGGATTCCATGCACACTCCGCAGGTATGTACTCAATAAAGCACTTGCCGCGTTCTACGCTCTTAAGAAACACAAGACCTTCATCAAATCTATCCGCAAGCCAAGCCTTCTTTGATGATACCTGAATATCTTTATTGTTGGAAATGGCGCAGCAAATGTGCTCCTTTTCAAGATTTTCTTTCGTAACTCTAATATATTCCATACCTTTAAGCCCTCCTTATCGGATGCCTGACCACAGTCTTGCGTTTCTCCGGTGCCACCCTCCGTGCATCACTCAAATAAATTTCGTGGTGCATTCTCTGATCAGTAATATCCAGTGCATATCCTTGTTCTTCCATAAATCTGTGCATCTCATCTACTGTAGCAGGCTCATCGTCATACGATCCGATATGCATACACTGTACACACAGACCTTCATTATACGAAAAGAACTCAACTTTGGAGAAATCCTGTTTCTTTTTCTCCGTAGCTTTTCTGACTGCCCAGTCAAAATCTTCCCTGCTAACAAAATCAGGCAAGCGAATAACAGAAATCCACTTGAATTCTTCCTTGCGCGCATAATCGATTCCTGACACGCCTTCTTGCCACCAGAATCCCTCTAATGGCGGCACCACATAATCGAAATATCCGTCAATCTGATGATCTTCCTTTTTACTCATTTTTATCGTAAATGCAATTCCATACAAAAGTCCAATAGACTGCTTATATTCTCCATCTGCATCATTTGGATTACCGCTTCCCCTCACCGCTATATAATTCATTTTCGGGACTCTGACAATAGACGGTGTTCCCTTCGGCATGTAAAACTCTTTGTATTCCTTTTTATAATCAAACGTCATTTTCCTAATCCTCCATAGCTTTTTAATGTTTCTTCCGCATTCCTGCGAATAATGTCCCGTGCTTCTTTCGGCTCAAGCACCTCAGCCTTTGCTCCAAATGTCATGAGCCATGTCACAAGGTTTTCCATATCTGTATAATCCGCCGAAAAAAGCAGCCTTCCATCATCCGTCCTGGTAAAGCAATGCGGTCCAAATTCTTCAACCAACCGCCACTTTACATCCGGGGCGAAAAGGACTTTTACCTTTATCCCGCCCGGAAATATCTTCTCATTTGACAAATTCGGCATTGGTACATTTCTGCACATAAAAAACTGCTCCGATTCTGTAACGCAATTCATACGGTTCAACTTAAACAATCTGTAATCTTCACGTTCTAAACACCACCCCCATACATACCAGCTTGACCACCTAAAAACCAGATAATACGGTTCTATCCTTCGGTTGCTGTCTCCAGATGGAGCATAATACTTAAACTGTATAGTATGCCTGTTTTCTATTGCATTTTGGATTACTTCGATTTTCGGAACAAGAGAGCCTTTATACCATGAAGACAAATCAATCAACATAGAGTCTCTTCCACTGATAAACTCTGATGATCCGGTCTGGATTTTCTCCATCAACTGACCGTAGTATCGGTTTCCACTCACACTGTCAAGACTTCTCAGCCCCGCAAGGATCATCTGCATATCTTTGGATGTCAGAATCGTCCTATCCATACGATATCCGTCCATAATACTAATACCACCACCGGTTCCCTGTGCCGTCCTTATTGGAATGCCAGCTTTGCAAAGGTCTTCAATATCCCGGTTTATTGTCCTGCGGGATACCTCAAATTTTTCTGCCAGTTCCGGAGCCGTTGTCTTTTCTTCCTGCAGTAAGATTGACAATATCCCAATAAGCCTATCTATCTTCATAGTTCCCACACTCCATACATATCATATCTAACACAACACGACAACTATATGTCATGTTTATTATATCCACAAAAAATTTTTCTGTAAACAAAAAGCCTCCGAACATCAGGTTTTATTCCCAATGTTCGAAGGCTCTATAACATTAGTAAAATTCTCTCTTTCTTATAAGCCGAATCATCCTATGTTTCACTTGGAATCGTCTGAAAATACTTCAATGCCGCCTCGATTGCTGTTGCCTTCTCCTTTGGACACTGCGGCTGTCTGTCATCATCTGACTTTGCTTTGTTGTAATTCTCACGCTCTATAATCCCGTACTTAGCCTTAACCTGTGCAATATACTGATTTGAAACTTTCATACCATCATTATGCTCAGCCACATATGACTTGATTTCCTCATAGGTAGCTTTGCTTTCAGCAGAAGTAATATCCAGTTCGTCCATATCCAGTCTCACATTCACATGATGCTTTGCTTCATGAAGTTTGGACAAAAGGCACACAGTCTCAACATGTGTCGGTATCGGCTGGAGAACACATTTCCCCAGCCCCGTCACCGCATAATGAACACATTTTTTCAGCTACATTTTCATTCAATCGCTTAGCCTTATTCTGCTCCATTTATGACACCTTTGTTCCTTTCTGATTGGCTCTGTAATCTGCTTTTGCGTTATCTACCTTTAAGGTCTGATCGCATTTTAGTACAAATGTCAGTTTATATGGTGTTGGATTTCCTTCTTCATCATATCCACCAACAATTACCTTTTCCACAATGCTCTCAAATACAATGCGGTCAAATTCATCCAGAGCGTCTTCATTTTCCAGTATCTGCCGAAGCTGTGACATACGCTTGCTTATATTTTTCTGTTGTCCGATATTTTCTTCGAGATAAGCCTTTTCTTCCGTTAACTGATGAAGTTTCCGTTGGAAACTCAACTTCTTTTCATCATAATCTTCCTGCTCTATTTTACCATCAATCAGCAGATCTGTTAACCTGCTTTTTTTCGATTCAATAGAAGAAATGTCTTTTTCCAACTGTTTTACTCTCTTCAATTCGATATCGTCTTTCAGAATATCCTCTATTGTATTCAATACCGACTGAAGAACGTCATCAAAATTATCTGCCAGCAACCGGAATGCTTCCAGAAACGCATTTTCAATAATCACTTCATCCACCGCTTTACAGTTTGGACAACTGTCAATTCCATTCTTGGTGGCATTCATACACTGCCAGACTGGTTTCTTCGTTGTTGTGGTCTGATGTCTTGTTCTTCTAGACAGCTTATGACCGCAATATCCACATTCCAGCATACTGCTGAACGTAAACTGTCTTGTGTAACGCTCTCTGTTTCCGGTTGCCTGCATCAATTTCGGTTTGGCACGCTTTAAGCGAATTTCCTCTGCTTTATCCCAAATTTCTCTTGAAACGATTGCTTCATGATGCTCCCGGATATAATATTGATTTTCCTCTCCCATATTAGCAAGTCTTCTCTTTGAAATCGGATCAACTGTAAAAGTCTTTCCAAGAAGCACATCATCTTTATAAAAGAAGAACTGAAATCCGGCGAGATTACCAGAGATGAATATTTTGAATGGAAAACTAACTGGCCTCAGACATGTGATGACTGCGGTAAACGGGAACCGTCAAAGCAGTGGAGAAATTTATATAAATAATTCAAAGACCGAAACTCTCCATCTTGCTTTGAATTTCGGTCTTCTT
>NZ_JACOQG010000033.1:0-32867 GCF_014297245.1 Blautia difficilis
AAAGATTACATCCATTCTTTTTCCGCAGTCATGCAGCAGTCCTTCCGCTTTGCAGTATTTCCAAAACAGTATATTACGTTTAATCCCATGCAGTATATTAAACTGCGGTATCAGACGGACGAAGTTGATTTGTTTTCGGATGAGGACATGGACGGAAATATCCAACCAATTTCACGAGAAGATTATGAAAGACTGCTTACGTATCTTCAAAAAAAGAACCCAGCCGCAATACTTCCAATCCAGATAGCCTATTATGCCGGGCTTCGTATTGGAGAAGCCTGTGGTTTGGCATGGCAGGACGTAAATCTGGAAGAACAATGCCTTACCATAAGACGCAGCATCCGATATGATGGCTCAAAACGCAAATATATCATCGGACCAACCAAGCGGAAAAAAGTGAGGATTGTTGATTTTGGAGATACGCTGGTAGAGATTTTCCGTAATGCCCGGAAAGAGCAGTTAAAAAATCGAATGCAGTATGGAGAACTTTATCACACGAACTACTACAAAGAGGTCAAAGAGAAAAACAGAGTGTACTACGAGTATTATTGCTTAGACAGAATAGAGGAAGTCCCGGCAGATTATAAAGAAATTTCTTTCGTCTGCTTAAGACCTGATGGCTGTCTGGAACTTCCGACTACTTTGGGAACGGTATGCAGAAAGGTAGCAAAAACATTAGAGGGATTTGAAGGCTTTCATTTCCACCAGTTACGTCACACCTATGCAAGCAACCTTTTAGCAAATGGAGCTGCCCCAAAAGATGTGCAGGAATTGTTAGGACACTCAGATGTCAGTACCACAATGAACGTCTATGCTCACTCCACAAGAGATGCGAAACGAAAATCGGTTCGGCTTCTTGATAAAGTGGTAGGCAATGACTAAAAAATTTCCCTTATTTCCCTTGTGATTATCTCATAAGGGCAAAAATAAGGGAAACTACATATCATTTCACTAATGGACAGGCGGGAAAGCCTATAAAATGGGGAAAGTTAGAGAGATAATTATATAAATTCCAGTTGTGCGCCCAGCAAAGGGTGTGTAGTCAAGCCGGTGGGATTCCGGTTTATCCAAGGTTTAGCCAACCAGATAATAGCGAGTCTTGGGATGATGCCGGTAACGGCATCTGACAAGCGTAGACAGCAAGAAAGCAGGGTTGAATAGTGATTGAGCTTCGAAACGTTAACTTCAGTCGGTCGACGTCTTAACTGGTGCGGAAGACAATATCATGTAATGCGATATGGCGAGTGTTATGTGGCACTGCGGAGTCAGAGAACCAATCATGTTTTACATTGTGAATACACATCAACTGGGGAGAACCTGCCATTTCTCGAAGAAGAGTATGAAGTTGCAACTGAAAACGGAGGATTTCAAATGAATGGTAGGTGGTCGGACAATCCCATAGTACTGTAGAAATCGGGCAATGCCGATGGAGGGAAGGGGATTGCATAGTAAAGGTCTTACTGAGGACACATTATCCGTACTCAGGGACGGAGGAAATAATGGAAACGAAATTAGTAAGAATAGCTGAGATATCGGCAACATCAAAACATCCTATATTTACATCAGTGTACCACTTGATAAATGAAGATATGCTAAAGCAATGCCATAAGGAATTAGATGGGAACAAAGCAGTCGGAATTGACAAGGTAACTAAGGATGAGTATGGGAAGAACCTTGATAGAAATATCAAGGAACTGGTACAGAGGTTGAAAAACAAATCCTTTAAGCCACTTCCGTCACTGAGGGTATATATACCTAAAGGAAATGGAAAGAAACGACCATTAGGGATTGCTTCCTATGAAGATAAGATTGTACAAATGGCAGTGAAGAAAATACTGGGAGCTATTTATGAACCGAGATTCCTAAGCTGCATGTATGGATTCAGACCGAATAGGGGGTGTCACGAAGCAATAAAAGAAGTATACCAACGGATAAGCTATGGAAAAATCAGCTATATCGTAGATGCCGATATCAAAGGTTTCTTTGACCATATCGACCATGATTGGATGATGAAGTTCCTTGAATGGAATATACAGGATAGGAACTTATTGTGGCTAATATGTAAATACCTTAAAGCAGGAATAATGGAGCAAGGAGAATTCGAGCCAACAGAGGAAGGTTCGGCACAAGGCTCAGTAATGAGTCCGATGCTTGCAAATATATACATGCATCATGTGCTGACGCTGTGGTTTAAGCTGGTGGTGCAAAGGGAAATGCAGGGAGAGTGTTTTCTCGTCAACTTTGCGGATGATTTTGTTGCAGGATTTCAATATAAGTCAGAAGCTGAAAGATACTATAAAGAGTTAAAGGAACGAATGGAAAAGTTTGGACTGGAGCTGGAAAGTAGTAAAAGCAGACTGATTGAATTTGGGAGATTTGCAGAGCAGAATCGTAGAGCAAGAGGAGAATGTAAGCCTGAAACATTTGATTTTCTGGGATTTACCTTCTACTGTAGCAAAACTCGAAAGGGAGGTTTCGTACCAAAGGTACAGACTTCAAGAAAGAAGTTTGAGCAAAAGGTTAGAGCATACAAGAACTGGATTTACGATAATCGAAATCGACCAATGCGAGAAATAATTAAAGAGTTGAACGTAAAACTAATTGGACACTATCGGTATTATGGTGTTACATGGAATTTTCGGAAGATAACAACATTCCTGCATAGAGTACAACAGTTTCTATTCAAAGCCATGAATCGGAGAGGTTGTAGACGGGCATACACATGGAATGGATTTGTGGAAATGCTCAAGTATTACCCGTTAGCAAAACCTAAAACGTACTATTGTTTATATTGAAGCGAATGTTACTATGAGGAGCCGTATGCGGGAAAGCCGCATGTACGGATCTGTGAGGGGCTAAGATTGAGAGGTCTTAGTCTACTCGACTTTGAAACTAAGAAGTCGGGATTTAACGCTTAACGAGGAGAAATAAACATGGCAAAGAAAGAAGAAAGATTTGAAGTTATATTTAGAGATGGAAGTTCGCTTAAAGATGAAGGGATTCGACAAATTCTTGTAGATAAGGAGACTGGAGTTAATTATCTTTGTTGGAAATCTGGATATGGGGCTGGTATTACACCTCTTCTGGATTCTGAAGGAAAAGTCATAATTACAAAGTAAAATTCAGTGTTTTCAAGGGTTTGCAGAGAATTTAATAACAAATATAACAGTTATTAAATCGCTTAAAACAGGTGAAATCTTAATCGGGATTTGGAGGCATATTATAAATTTGTTGATCAATAAAATAGTTAGCAGCATATTACAAACTATCTTGTTTGGGATTATTCCAGTTGCTTGGTGGTTCGTAACGGTAAGAAAGCATCAAAAATTTGCAGAGTGGATAGGGCTGAAAAAAGTTCAAGGAGGCAAGAAAACCTTAATAGGTATTATTGTAGTATCCATTGTCTTTATAGTTTCAGGAGCACTAACCCTTTATACGATACGAGATATCGAAACTGCAAACGCTAACGGTTCAATCATTCCAAGTTGGATTATACACACCATTTCTAATTTGTTTTCCGGAATATATGCTGCCTTTTCAATCATATGAGCACGGTGCATGGTTGATAATCTCAACTAGAAACTTCCAGTTTTATTGACCAAGAAAAATGAGGAGGATTCATAATGAGTGAGAAAACAGAGATTACTTTCATGCAAACAAGATTAATCCGGCTGGCTTCAGAAGAGTGGCATTTACCTGTTGAACAGATTATCCGCTTGTTTAAAGAAGCTGATGTTCTTGGATATATAGAAAAATGTTATGGAATTTTTCATTGTGAAGGCGATGAAGCTGTGCTTGAAGATATTACTGAATTTTTGCAAGGAAAGGGGATAGAGATTAGTGCTTGAGTTAAAAGATGGATTTGTTCTCTATCATGGAAGCTATTGTGAGGTAAAAGAGCCAGATCTTGCCAAATGTGCAAAGAGAAAAGATTTTGGGCAGGGATTTTATTTAACCACATCAAAGGAGCAGGCAGAAAGTTTTTTAAGAACCTCAATAGCCAAAGCAATGGCAACAGGAACAATTGAAGAGGGACAGCAGGCGATAAGGAAGCAGACGATTTCTGCATCAGGCAGTTGCTGCCCAATAAACTAAAAGATCAATATTGCTTCAAAAGTCGCAATACCAAAGATTTTGGTTATGTTTTTTACTGTACGATTATTAAAGAACAGGCACAGCGATGGGCTAAACGGTATGAAACAAAGGCTATTTCTATCTATGATGTACGGATGAACACTAACCTTAATATTAAGGAATTTAAAGAAATGTCTGAAGAATGGTTGGATTTTATTGTGGATTGCAGAAGTGGGAAAGATCACAATTATGATATTGTAATTGGTGCTATGGCAGATCTTTTCAACCCTCAAAGTCACTCTTTACAACCAACTAAAAATATGATACCCTATTCTTTGTGAACTGGGGGCACCACTTTTCGCAGAATATTTCAGGCGCCGGATGATACTGGGATTGTATCGTCCGGTGCTTTTTTGACGTTTATTATAAATATTCCGGACAGCAGCTGCACAAATAAAGAGGGAGGCTGTCAGGAAGAAGGTGTCAGACCAAAGAAAGGAGACTTGCACATTGGTAAGGATCAACGGAGAAGAGAAAGCGATTGCCGGAAGAAATCTTCTGGAATATTTAAAAACTTCAGGATTTGAGCCGGATAAGGTAGTCGTGGAACGAAATCTGGAGATTGTTCCCAGGGATGAACTTGGAAATGTGACAATTCAGGAAGAGGATTCCATTGAAGTGCTGAGATTTGTAGGCGGAGGCTGAAAAAGACAAAGAACAACCATGACGAAATAACGAGGAGAACAAAATGGAAGATAAACTGATATTAGGTGGGAAAGAATTTAAGAGCCGTTTTATTCTGGGCTCAGGAAAATATAATCTGAATCTGATCAAAGCTGCTGTAGAACAGGGTGGGGCAGAGATTATCACTCTTGCACTGCGCCGTGCAAATACAAGTGAAAGTGAAAATATACTGGACTATATCCCCAAAGGAGTTACACTGCTTCCTAACACCTCAGGTGCCAGAAATGCAGAGGAGGCTGTCAGGATCGCGCGACTGAGCAGAGCAATGGGATGTGGTGACTTTGTTAAAATAGAGATCATGCGTGATGCAAAATATCTGTTCCCGGATAACCAGGAAACCATAAAGGCAACAGAAATTCTGGCAAAGGAAGGCTTTGTAGTGTTGCCGTATATGAATCCGGACCTGAATGTGGCGAGAGATCTGCAGAATGCAGGGGCAGCTGCTGTAATGCCTCTTGCTTCTCCTATTGGAAGCAATAAGGGACTGGCAACAAAAGCAATGATCCAGATCCTGATCGATGAAATTGATCTGCCGATCATCGTGGATGCAGGAATCGGAAAGCCTTCCCAGGCGTGTGAAGCAATGCAAATGGGAGCTGCTGCGATCATGGCCAATACAGCCATTGCCACTGCAGGAAATATACCGGATATGGCGGAAGCCTTTAAGCTTGCAATTCAGGCAGGAAGAAAAGCATATCTTACAGGAATGGGAAGAGTGCTTGCGAGAGGCGGAAGTGCGTCAGATCCGCTGACTGGCTTTTTGCGATAGGAGGGAAGAAAGTCATGAACGAAGAAAATCAGGTATATTTTGTAGACAGTGACAAGCTTCCGCCTGCAGCCCTGGAAAGAAAGCACCGTCTGGAACAGGATCCGTCCTTCCGTACAGACCATATGAAATATATGGACGGAATGCAGGTAATAGAATCGGATATCAAAGACAAGGTGCTGAAGGCTATGGATGAGTATGATTATGATCTGTATACAGCCAATGATGTTGAGAGAGCACTTTCTCATGAAACATGCACCATAGAGGATTTTAAGGCATTGTTATCTCCGGCGGCTGCACCCTATCTGGAACAGATGGCAAGAAAGGCAGAGGAACTGACAAAAAATCATTTTGGAAATACAGTTTACATTTTTACTCCTATTTATATTGCCAATTATTGTCAGAATTACTGTATTTATTGCGGCTTCAACTGCTACAACAATATACGCAGAAAAAAACTGACCTATGAAGAAATTGAACATGAGATGCAGGTCATTGCAGAGACAGGAATGGAAGAAATACTTATCCTTACCGGTGAGAGCAGGGCATATTCAGATGTTTCTTATATTGGAGAGGCGGTTAAGATCGCACGGAAATATTTCAAAAATATAGGGATCGAAATTTATCCGGTCAATGTAGAGGAATACAGATATCTCCATGAATGTGGTGTGGATTATGTAACTGTTTTTCAGGAAACCTATAATACAGATAAATACGAAACACTGCATCTGATGGGGCACAAGCGTGTATGGCCATATCGGTTTGATTCCCAGGAACGTGCATTGATGGGAGGAATGAGAGGTGCAGGCTTTTCTGCTCTTCTGGGACTGGATGATTTCCGGAAGGATGCACTGGCAACTGCCCTCCATGTATATTACATCAACCGAAAATATCCTCATGCAGAGCTTTCTTTAAGCTGTCCGCGTCTGCGTCCTATTGTAAATAATGATAAGATCAATCCCAGGGATGTGGGAGAGAAAGAGCTTTGCCAGGTATTATGTGCCTACAGGCTGTTTCTTCCGTTTGCAGGAATTACCGTATCCAGCCGGGAAAGTGCTGTTTTTCGAAATGGCATTACAAAAATCTGTGCTACGAAAGTATCAGCAGGGGTATCTACCGGCATTGGCGATCATGAAGAAAAATATGAGGGTAAGGAAGAGGCAGATGCAGGGGATGAACAGTTCGAGATCAATGATTCCCGGTCCTTTGCTTCTATGTACCAGGATATGGAACAGGGAGGTTTGCAGCCGGTTCTGAACGATTATTTATATGTATGACAAGACCATCTGACAGATGGATTAAAAATTATAAGAACAGCAGGATGATCTGGCATTTAGCCGATGATACTGCTGTTTTTATTTTTATTTAGCAGAAAAGTTACTGTTCACACACCACTATTCCGCGAGGTGTTTTGGCATGAATATGCCAAAATCCCGAGACATACAAGCCAAAATTCCATTGCCGCAGGCAATCTGGAATGAATTTTGGCTGTGTTACTGTGAACGGAGTGAACAGTAACGCAGAAAAGTTACTGAAATCCGGAGATTGGCTGTGAACAGTGACATTGGGACAAAAATATGGTATACTGATACCTATGATGTCAGAGAGAAAATAAGATGTTAAAATATATGGAAATACTTAATTGTAAGAGAGGACAATCATTTGAAGAATTTTGAAGAGTTAATGATAGAGGGAAAGAACCGTATGGAAGCCAGGAGGGATGAACTGATCAGGAAAAATCTGCTGTCGGATGAGTTTTTGGAATTAATTCAAAAGAATAAAAAACCCTTTGATCTGCTCATGTCTTATTATCAGTGTGCGATTATGGAAATTGAGACAAAATTCAAGGTATTGAACCAGGAATATTCTCTGGAATACGATAAAAATCCTATTGAAGGCATTAAAACAAGGATCAAATCCTATGACAGTCTGGTGCGTAAGATCAGGAGAAAAAATATTCCCATGTCTCTGGCTTCCATAGAAGAAAATATTAAAGACATTGCAGGTGTCCGGGTGATCTGTTCTTTTCCGGAGGATATCTATGAGCTGGCAGACAGTTTCCTGAAGCAGGATGATATTGTACTGATCGAGAAGAAAGATTATATAAAAAATCCTAAACCAAGTGGCTACCGCAGCCTTCATCTGATCGTACAGGTACCGATCTTTCTGCAGAAAAATAAAAAGATGGTAAATGTGGAGGTACAGTTCCGCACGATTGCCATGGATTTCTGGGCGAGTCTGGAGCATAAGCTGCGTTACAAAAAAGATATCCCCGAGGATCAGGCACAGCAGCTGCAGGAAGAACTTCTTGCCTGCGCTACCCAAAGTGCCCAGCTGGATGAACGGATGCAGGAGATCAGAAATCAGCTGGTCAGTAAATTCGGAGAGTAACCCTAAAAGTACAGACTGCTGAATATTTGCAAAGAAATACAAAATAAAAGAGAGTACGGTGAAAGGAAAATTATGGAAAATCAATCACAGACCCCACACAAAAGGCGCGTTCGCTACAAAGGAAAATATCCCAGAAAATTTGAGGAAAAGTATAAGGAGCTTCAGCCTGAGAAATATAAAGATACCATTGAACATGTGATCCAGAAGGGAAATACTCCGGCAGGAATGCATATCTCCATTATGGTACAGGAAATTCTTGATTTCCTGAAAATCCAACCGGGGGAAACCGGCTTTGATGCAACCTTAGGGTATGGCGGCCATACCAAAGCCATGCTCCAGTGTCTGGAGGGCAAAGGCCACATTTATGCTACAGATGTGGATCCTGAGGAATCTGCCAAAACAAAAAAACGTCTGGCAGAGCTGGGCTTTGGTGAGGATCTGCTTACTGTGCGCCTTCAGAATTTCTGCACAATTGATGAAATTGCCAGAGAGGTAGGAGGTTTTGATTTTATCCTGGCTGACCTGGGTGTTTCTTCTATGCAGATTGATAATCCCAAAAGAGGTTTTTCTTTTAAAGTGGATGGGCCGCTGGATTTGAGACTGAATCAGGAGAGCGGAATCAGTGCTGCCCAGCGTCTGGATACTATCACCAGAGATGAGCTGGCAGGGATGCTTTATGAGAATTCCGATGAACCTTACTGCGAAGAAATCGCTAAGGCTATCACAGATGAGATCCGCAAGGGAAACCGTATAGACACAACCACAAAGCTTCGCCAGATAATTGAGAAAACTCTGGATTTTCTTCCGGAAAAGGAGAAAAAGGATACCGTTAAAAAGACCTGTCAGAGAGTTTTTCAGGCACTGCGTATTGATGTAAACCATGAGTTTGAGGTCCTTTATGAATTTATGGAGAAGCTTCCGGATGCTTTGAAACCAGGCGGACGAGTGGCAATCCTTACCTTCCATTCCGGAGAGGACAAGCTGGTAAAGAAAGCTCTGAAGGAAGGATACAGAGAGGGAATTTACTCAGATTATGCAAAAGATGTGGTTCGTCCATCCGCCCAGGAATGTGCCCAGAATGGCAGGGCCAGATCTACAAAAATGCGTTGGGCAGTGAAGTGCTGACATAGAGAAAGTTCCTTATTTCATTTCAGGAACTTCCTCAATAGTTTTTCATAAATTTTTTTATATGGCTGGTATCTCATTGGCAGATCCAGCCATGTTTTTTTGTCTACAATACTCTTATAGTGGGAGAAAGTATGAAAACCGTCTTTGCCATGGTAGGAACCCATTCCACTTTCGCCAAAGCCGCCAAATCCCATCTCACTGGTTGCCAGATGGATGATAGTGTCGTTGACACATCCGCCTCCGAATCCGCAGCGGGAAGTAACTTTTTCCGCAGCTTCTTTGCTGGATGTGAAGATATATAATGCCAGAGGATGTGCCATGGAGTTGATTTTTTCGATGGATTCATCCAGAGAATCATAGGTTAGTACAGGAAGCACAGGACCGAAGATTTCCTCCTGCATTACTGCATCCCCGAAAGTTACATTGTCCATAACAGTAGGAGCAACCTGAAGAGTTCCCGGATTGCTTTCACCGCCGCAGACTACTTTGTCGGGATCGATTAGATTGCAGATACGAGTAAAGTGCTTTTCATTAATAATCTTTCCATAATTTCTATTATTCAGAGGTGCGGAACCAAACTGTTTTTTGATCTGTTTCTGGATCTGGCGGATCAGTTCATCCTTGATTTCTCTGTGGCAGTAAATATAATCAGGTGCTACGCAGGTCTGACCGCAGTTGAGATATTTTCCAAATACAATTCTTCTGGCTGCAAGTTTCAGGTTGGCACTTTTCTCTACGATGCAGGGACTTTTTCCGCCAAGCTCCAGGGTAACCGGAGTCAGATGTACAGATGCTTTTGCCATTACTTCCCTGCCAACATGCTGGCTTCCTGTAAAGAAAATATAGTCAAAATGTTCATTGAGAAGAGTGTTATTTTCCGTACGTCCGCCGTTTACCACAGCTACATACTGGGAATCAAAACATTCGGTGATAATGGTTTCAATTACCCGGCTGGTGTGAGGAGAGTAGGCACTTGGTTTCAGTACAACTGTATTTCCGGCTGCAATCGCATCGATCAGTGGATCAATGGTGAGCAGGAAGGGATAATTCCATGGACTCATAACCAGAACCACACCATAAGGAGATGGCTTTTTATAGCTTCTGGAAGCGAACTGAGCAAGTGGAGTCAGTACTGTCTTCTCTTTTGCATAGGAAGGTGTATGGCGGATCATGTAGCTGAGTTCTGAGAGCACAAGTCCCACTTCACACATATAGGATTCAAAGTTACTTTTTCCAAGGTCACGTTTCAGTGCTTCATTGATTAGTGGTTCATATTTCTGAATACAGGTCTTTAATTTTTTTAAGGCATCCAGCCTTTTTTCTACCGGTAAAGTGGCACCTGTGTAAAAATAGCTGCGCTGTTTCCGGAGGATTTCTTTAATTTCTGTTTCTGTCATAATACACAATCTCCTTTTTTTCAGAAGTCAGAGACATCAGCATGTAATAAAATTTCTCCAGTTGGGAGGCATCCATAAGCTTCGGCACAGGATACAGAGGATTGGCCTCTTTATCTGCATAATGGGCAAGCTTGGGGATATCTGTTTCCTGAATTTCTTTTACAATATTTACGATTCCAAACCGCTCTTTCATCTCTTCGATTGCCCGGATAAAAAGCTTTGCTGCTTCATGGTCCGGCGTATTTTTGTCTGCAAGTCCTGCTGCAATGGCAAGTTTGTGCAGCTTTTTGTCAATGCAGGAGCCATATTCCCTAAGCACCAGTGGCAGCAAAATGGCATTGGCAAGTCCATGGGGAACGTTGTACTGTCCGCCCAGGGAGTGAGCCACTGCATGAACATATCCTACATAGGATTTGGTAAAAGCACAGCCTGCGTAGAAGGATGCGTGGAGCATATTTCGTCTTGCCTGAATATTATCACCATGCTCATAGGCAATGTCTATATTTTCAAAAATCAGTTTTACTGCTTTTAATGCATCCCTACGTGTATCAATGGTGGTGGAATTGCCGATGTATGCCTCCACTGCGTGAGTCAGGGCATCCATACCTGTAGTTGCGGTGATAAATGGGGGCAGGCTTAAGGTAACCTTGGGATCCAGCACTGCATAGCGGGGAATCAGCGGGAAATCGTTGATGGCGTATTTATATCTGGTGTCTGCATCTGTGATTACAGCGGCGAGAGTGGTCTCACTTCCTGTTCCGGCAGTGGTTGGAACTGCCATGAGAAGGGGAAGTTTCTTATGCACCTTCAGGATTCCCTTCATCTGGGCCAGAGACTGATTGGGTTTGACTGCACAGGCACCGACTGCCTTGGCACAGTCCATGCTGGAACCGCCGCCGAAACCGATGATGGCATCACAGCCTTCCTTACGGTAAAGTTCCAGGGCTTCGCGGACATTGACAGTAGTAGGATTGGCAACTGTTTTATCGTAAATGGTATAGGGGATGCCGGCCTCCTTTAAAGCTTTTTCCAGTCTTCTGGTAAGTCCAAGCTTCATGATACCACCATCTGTAATGACCAGAACATGAGTGCATTTGTGGCGCATGATGATTTCAGGGAGTTCCTTGACGCTTCCTGAGATTTTAGGTTTTCTGTAAGGTAAAAAGGGAATTGCAATGTGAAAAGCTTTCTGAAAAGCCCTGCAATATATTTTTCTGAGAGTGTTCATGGATAATTCCTTTCTTGGGGGCAGCCTGCTGTTTTGCAGACTGCCGGATAGCAGTTACTTCAGAAAAAATATAACAAGGTAAAAATGAAAAGTCAATATATTTTGATATTCAAAATTTATCTTTGGTAAAAGAGCTTAAAAATAGCAGAAGCAACTTTATACGAACATATCCATAAAATTTTACGAAACTACGAAAATCAGTTGACAATGGAGTAAGCTTATACTAACCTAAAGTTAGTGAAATATAACACTACTATAAAACAGTAGTGTTATATTAAAAAAATTTGCTCCACAGGAAGTGGATATGAGGGAGGAATGAAAAAAATGTTTCTGCAGATACAGGGAATTAAGAAGTCTTTTGGTACGGGAGACAGCCGGGTAGATGTGCTTAAGGGGCTGGATCTTGACATTGAGAGAGGGGAGTTTTGCGTGCTTTTGGGGCCGTCCGGTTCCGGTAAGTCCACGCTTCTGAATATTATCGGTGGGATTGACAGTGCAGACGAAGGAAATCTGGTCATAGACGGGGAGCGTCTGGCAGATATGTCAGAGAAGAAACTGTCTTTGTACAGACGTAAGCATCTGGGATATATTTTTCAGATGTATAATCTGATCCCCAATCTTACAGTGCGGGAAAATATAGAGGTGGGAGCCTATCTCAGTGATAAGCCTCTGGATGTAGATGAACTTCTCCATACGCTGGGAATCTATGAGCACCAGAGAAAGCTTCCCAATCAGCTTTCCGGAGGTCAGCAGCAGAGGACTGCTATCGGCCGTGCCATTGTAAAGAATCCGGACATTCTTCTCTGCGATGAGCCTACAGGAGCCCTGGATTATAATACTTCCAAGGAAATCCTGAAGCTGATCGAGACGGTAAATCAGAAATACGGCAACACTATCGTCATGGTAACGCATAACGATGCCATCAAGGATATGGCCGATCGTGTAGTCAAGCTTCGTGATGGCATGATCCGGAAAAATTATATGAATGAACATAAGATCCCGGCAGCAGAGTTGGACTGGTAAGGAGGCATATGATGAAAAATCCTTTACACAAACGTCTGCCCAGAGAACTGAAGGGGGAACTGGGAAAATATCTGGTGGTCTTTATTTTGATGGTATTGACCATAGGAATGGTTTCCGGATTTCTGGTGGCTGACGGAAGTATGATTGTTGCTTATAATGATGGATTTGAAAAATACAATATAGAAAACGGAAATTTCCGTACCAATCAACAGATATATAAAAGCCAGAAAGAAGAAATCCAGAATCTGGGAATAAAGCTGTATGAAAATTTCTATATTGAAGAGCCTTTGGATAATGGAAGTACCATGCGATTTTTCAAAAACAGGACAGAAATCAATGGAGTATGCCTGATGAAGGGAGAATTTCCCAAAGCAACAGGGGAAATTGCCATTGACCGTATGTATGCAGACAATAATGAACTGAAGGTGGGAGACACCTTGAAAAGCCAAAGCGGTAAGCAGACCTGGAAGATTACAGGGCTTGTGGCTCTGTCTGATTACAGCTGTCTTTTTCAGAATAATAATGATTCCATGTTTGATTCTGTGAAATTCGGAGTTTCTGTGGTAACACCGGAGGAGTTTGATACCCTGGATCAGGATAAGCTCCAGTACAATTATTCCTGGATCTATGACAAACAGCCCAAAACAGAAAAAAAGGAAAAGGACGTTTCAGAAGAACTGATGGAAAATATAGGGGAAATCGTTACCCTGGAAGCTTTTGTACCCAGATATCTGAATCAGGCCATCACCTTTACCGGGGATGATATGGGAAGTGACAAGGCTATGATGATCATATTGTTATACATTGTAATTGTCATTATGGCTTTTGTATTCGGGATTACCATCAGTAATACGATTCGCAGGGAAGCAGGGGTGATCGGTACACTCAGAGCTTCCGGCTATACCAGGAAAGAACTGATCCGGCACTATATGGCATTGCCTGTCCTTGTTACACTGTTGGGAGCTCTGGTGGGAAATATTCTGGGATATACAGTATTTAAGAATGTATGTGCAGGAATGTATTATGGCAGCTATAGCCTGCCTACCTATGTGACCGTATGGAGCGCAGAAGCTTTTCTGCTTACAACAGTAGTTCCGGTGATCATTATGCTGGTGGTGAATTATGGAGTTCTCCGACACAAATTGCGTCTTTCCCCGCTGAAATTCCTGCGCAGGGATCTTTCAGGCAGAAAGAGGAAAAAAGCAATTAATTTAAGCCCTGTTATAAAAATCTTTTCCAGATTTCGCCTTCGTGTGATCTTTCAGAATATGAGCAATTATCTGGTACTGTTTATCGGGATTATCTTTGCCAACCTGCTGCTGATGTTTGGATTACTCCTTCCTTCGGCCTTATCTCATTATCAGGTGGAAATCCAGAATAATATGCTGGCAAAATATCAGTATATGCTTCAGGTTCCGGTAAGTGCAGCCAGTGGAAACAAATTTGACAGTCTGTTTTCTATACTGGAATTCTATATGTCTGCGGAAACAAAGAATGAAGATGCAGAAGAGTTTTCAGCATATTCTTTAAATACTCTTCCCGGAAAGTATAAGAGCGAGGAGGTTCTTTTGTATGGAATCGAGCCGGACAGCAGATATGTAAAAGCTGATCTTGATAAAGGAATCTATATTTCCAGTGCTTATGCGGACAAATATGGAATTCATCCCGGAGATACCATTACCCTGAAGGAAAAGTATGAAAAGGAACAGTATTCTTTTGCGGTAACAGGAATTTATGATTATACGGCAGGCCTGTGTGTATTCATGACCAGAACTCAGCTGAACAAAACCTTTGATCTGGGAGAGGATTATTATAGCGGTTATTTTTCTGATACCAGGATTACAGATATCAAAGACAAATATATTGGGTCAGTGGTGGACCTGGATGCACTGACCAAGATTTCCAGACAGCTGGATGTGTCTATGGGAAGTATGATGGGAATGGTAAATGGATTTGCTATTGTGATCTATATGGTATTGATCTATCTTCTTTCCAAGATCATTATCGAAAAAAATGCCCAGTCCATATCTATGGTAAAAATTCTGGGCTACACCAACGGCGAGATCAGTAGATTATATATTCTGTCCACATCTCTGGTAGTGGTGCTCTGTCTGCTTTTGAGCCTGCCACTGGAAACTGTGATTATGAAGGTACTTTTCAGGGAGATGATGTTGTCCAGTATTTCCGGATGGATCACGCTCTGGATCGATCCGATGATCTATCTACAGATGTTTGTGGCAGGAATTGTTACTTATGCAGTTGTGGCTCTGCTGGAGTTTCGAAGAATAAAAAAAGTGCCTATGGATGAGGCACTGAAGAATGTAGAATAATGGAAAAATACTGTGATATCAGATTATAAAACAGGTGCGGCAGGCAATGAAAAATTGTCTGCCATACCTGTTTTGGGGATAAAGCGGATCATCAAAGCCTATCAGGAAATATCATCCCTGGTAATATTTTTCGCCCATTCTCCCTTGCGGTAGTGTCCGATCACCCAGGGCCATTTCACAAATTCGTCTGTGCACAGCAGGAAATATACCCACAATACAGGCAGCTTCAGGACAAAGGCAGCCAGAAATCCCAGAGGCACTCCATACAGCCACATATCAATGGTATCGCAGATCAGGCCGAATTTTGTATCTCCCCCTGCCCGGAAAATC
The DNA here is from genome assembly GCF_014297245.1 of Blautia difficilis. Taxonomy (NCBI): domain Bacteria; kingdom Bacillati; phylum Bacillota; class Clostridia; order Lachnospirales; family Lachnospiraceae; genus Blautia; species Blautia difficilis. Next base: position 15,412 of record NZ_JACOQG010000033.1, read on the forward strand.
CCGGCGATCAGAGCTGTGTTTACTGCAGAGCCTGTAATATAGTAGCTGTTGATAAGAAGCATATATTTCAGGTAATGCATGGCAGTATCATTCAGAGAGGCAAATTGCATGATCAAAGGAGAAGCAGCCAATACAGCCAGACCACCGAAGATACTTGCAACCACAGTTGCCTTCAGCATGCGGGAAGCATATTCCTTTGACTGAGCAAGCTTTCCTTCGCCCATTGTTTTTCCAAGCATGATCGTACCTGCACTGGCAATCCCATAACAAAATACGGAACCGATATTGCGCACTACAGTTACCAGTGAGTTGGCAGCTACAGCGTCTGAACCCAGATGACCCAGGATCACAGAATACATGGCAAAGCCTACACCCCAGCTTACATCATTGCCAAGCGCAGGCAGGGATAGGCGAATAAAATCCTTCAGAAGGGATTTGCTGCGGACAAATATAAATCTGGGGTTCAGCCGCACATCTTTACTGAAGAAGGAAATAATAAAGCATCCCAGTAATTCCACAAGTCTTGAGGATGCAGTGGCAATGGCAACACCTGCAGCCCCAAGTTTGGGTGCGCCAAACAGCCCGAAGATAAAGACTGCATTAAGGATGATATTCAATACAAAGGCCAGGAGATTCAGGATCATACAGACAGTTACCCGTCCGATGCTGCGCAGGATAGACAGATATACTTCTGTAATACTCCAGCACAGATAGGTGATTCCCATGATCCGCAGATAGGAGGCTCCGATCCTGATAAGCTCAGGGTCTGAGGTGAAAATCTGCATCATTTTGTCCGGCATGGTAAAGGCAATCAGGGCCACCAGCAGAGAAATTACCAGGGAAAAACGCAGGGCAATTCCCTCGATAATATGGATGGCTTTCAGATCCTTTTTGCCAAAATACTGGGCACACAGAAGGGAAGCCCCGGTGCCCACTCCGTAATATACCATAAAGAGTACATTGGAATAGTTGGCAGCCAGTGACACTGCGGAAATAGAAGACTGTCCCACGTAATTGAGCATGACAACATCGCAGGAGCTTACTGCAGCGCTGAGCAGATTCTGGATAATAATTGGAATAGATAATTTCAGCAGCTGCCGATTGAAATTTGTATTGTTAATATTTGTACAGTTCATGTTGTTTCTCCTGAATAATTATGATTCCTGTAACTATCTGTGTACAAAAAAGCCATATCTGTTGAGAATGAACAGATATGGCTTTTAAAGCAATTAGAGTTGTAAACTGTACAGCTCAGATTACAGGCAGGTAAGATCGATTCTGTAGTTGTCGGCACCTTCGCCGTCAACAGTATAATATGCGGCTTTCTGGTCGATATTAATGTATACATTGATCTCTTTGCCGGAAATTTCCTTTGCTTCCATATCTTTTTTCACTGCTTCTTCAATAGCTGTCATAGTAACTGCACATCCAGGTAACTCGATGGTTGTTTCTGCGATTCTGGTTGTTTCGATTTTCTGAGCAACTTCCTTTACTGTTTTCTTTACTGCAGCTTTTGCTTCTTCTACAGTAGCCTTTGCTTCCTCAATAACAGGGGATTTTGCAATATCTGCAGCGGTAGCTTTTGCTTCTTCGATCACTTCCGGAGCTTTATCGATAGCTTTTTCAACAGTTTCTTTTGCCAGCTCTGTTGCTTTTGTGGTAGCCTCTTTGATAGTAGCAGTTGTTTTTGCAGCAGTTGTTTTAGCGGCATTGGTTCTTGTAGTTGATTTTTTTCTCATAAGATTCCTCTCCTCGATTCTAACTGTGCGGTAACCATTCATCAGTCAGCCATTCTCTAAAGTCGCTGAACAGTTACGGTAGTGTCAATATTTTCCTGTCAACCGTACCACAAAAACTTCATATTGTCAAATTTTAACGGTAAAGAATCTGAACCTGTGTTATACTGGTGTTACTGGGAAAAATACAATAATTAACAGGCTTTGACAGAGGTGCATATGAAAAAAAATGAAATCTATATTAAAAGTGGAACAGAATACAAAGAAATGACAAAAGAGCTCCTGGAGCAGTGCGGTCTGGCAGAGCAGATTCCGGCTAAGGATCTGCAGATTGGAATCAAGCCTAACTTGGTTTCGCCCACCGAAGCTTCCTGGGGAGCTACCACTCATCCGGAGATAGTGGCAGGTATCATTGAATATCTTCAGAAAAAAGGATTCGCTAAAATTGCTATACTGGAAGGCTCCTGGGTAGGAGACAAAACCACAGAAGCCTATGAACTTTGTGGTTACAGGGAGCTTTCCGAAAAATATCAGGTTCCTTTCTGGGATATGCAGAAGGACACAGGCGTGGACAGAGACTGCGGCGGCATGGCTCTGAAAATCTGCAGCAGTGTAGAGAAAATTGATTTCCTGATCAATGTTCCTGTTCTGAAAGGACATTGCCAGACAAAAATCACCTGTGCACTAAAAAATATGAAGGGTCTGATCCCCAATACAGAAAAGAGGAGATTTCATGCCCTTGGCCTCCATAAACCTATCGCTCACCTGAACATGGGAATCCGTCAGGATTTTATTGTAGTAGATAATATCTGCGGAGATCTTGATTTTGAGGACGGAGGTAATCCGGTAGTGATGAACCGTATCTGGGCAGGAATGGATCCGGTTCTCATAGATGCCTATGTATGTCAGATCATGCATTATCAGACAAATGATGTGCCATATGTAAAACTGGCAGAAGAGTTGGGAGCAGGAAGTGCAGACCTGTCACAGGCGGAAATTATTTTCTGCGAAGAAACTGCAAAAAAGGCCTTGCCTAAATCCAGAAAAGTGGTGGAATTACAGGATGCAGTGGAAGAAGTGGAATCCTGCAGTGCCTGCTATGGCTATCTGATCCCGGCTCTGGAAATGTTAAAAAATGACGGACTTTTTGAAAAACTGGATACCAAGATATGCATCGGCCAGGGATACCGTGGCAAAACAGGAAAACTGGGTGTGGGTGCCTGCACCTGCAGGTTTGAGCATAATCTGAACGGATGCCCGCCTACAGAAAACCAGATTTATGAGTTTCTGAAGGAATATATCGAGAATTTTTTACAGTAGACAGTTGCTTTTGATCTATGATAAAATCAAAATAGTGATCTGTTTCTGAAGATAATGAAAGAAAGGGTTCTATCATGCTGAAAATTAAAAATTATGTAAAGGTAAACAGTCTGGAAGAAGCTTATGAGCTGAACCAGAAAAAAACGGCGAAAATCCTGGGAGGAATGGTGTGGATGAAAATGGGAAACCGGAATCTGGCCACTGCCATTGACCTGTCCGGGCTGGGGCTGGATCAGATTACAGAAAATGACCAGGAATTTGTGATCGGATGCATGACTTCTCTTCGTGACCTGGAGATAAATGAGGCTCTGAATACATATACCGGCGGAGCCATGAGGGAGAGTCTGCGTCATATTGTGGGAGTGCAGTTCCGTAACTGTGCCACTGTAGGCGGCAGTATTTACGGAAGATTTGGTTTCTCTGATGTACTGACCATGTTTCTTGGCATGGACAGCTATGTGGAGCTTTTCCATGGAGGACGTATCCCACTGACTGAATTTGTGAATATGAAAAAGGACAATGACATTCTGGTAAATATGATTGTAAAAAAGGTCCCTCTTACAGTCTGCTATCTGAGTCAGAGAAATACGAAGACAGATTTTCCTGTACTCACCTGTACCGCATCTCTGGTCAACGGATGCCCCCGTACAGTCATCGGGGCAAGACCTGCCAAAGCCATGGTTGTGGAGGATACACAGGGGCTTTTGTCCGGCTTTGATACAATGAACAGAGAAGAAAAGACACAGGCCATCCACAGCTTTGCTGAATATGCGGCAAAGAACGTGCCTGTTTCCGGTAACATGAGAGCTTCTCAGGAATATCGTAGTCTGCTTGTGCAGGTTCTCACAAGAAGGGCCTGGGAGGCTGTAGGAGGTGTAAGTGATGAAAATTGAATTCTGGCTGAATGGAGTAAAGCGTCAGGAGGAAATCCAGCCGGATACCCTTCTGCTGGACTTTCTCAGGGAAAAGGGCTGCTATAGTGTAAAGAGAGGCTGTGAAACAGCAAACTGCGGATTGTGTACAGTACTGATGGATGAGAAACCGGTGCTTTCCTGTTCCACACTGGCTGCCCGTGCAGATGGTAAAAAGATTGTAACACTGGAGGGAATGCAGGAGGAAGCCAAAGAGCTGGGAAACTTTATTGCAAATGAAGGGGCAGAGCAGTGTGGTTTCTGCAATCCGGGATTTATTATGAATATCTTTGCCATGTTAAAGGAAATTGCAGATCCCACAGAGGAACAGATCAAGGAATATCTTTCCGGTAATCTGTGCCGCTGTTCCGGATTTGTTTCACAGACAAGAGGAATTCTGAAATTCCTTCAATATAAAAAAGCACAGGAGGAAGCATAAGATGAAATATGTAAATCAGCCTGTTCAAAAAATAGATGCCATGGCTCTGGTGACCGGAAAACCTGTATATACAGATGACCTGGCACCAAAGGACTGCCTTATTATCAAAATATTAAGAAGCCCCCATGCAAATGCCTGGGTGGAGGAGATAAAGACAGAAAATGCTGCAAAGGTAGCGGGAATTGCCTGTATCCTTACCTGGCAGGACGTACCTCAGAAGCGTTTTACCCTGGCTGGACAGACCGCTCCGGAGATGAGCCCGGATGACCGCCTGATCCTGGATCGCCATGTGCGTTTTGTGGGAGATGCGGTTGCCATTGTAGCAGGAGAGACAGAGGCCGCAGTCGACCTGGCATTAAAGAGAATTAAAGTAAAATATAAAGTAGAGACTCCTGTTCTGGATATTCATCAGGCAAAGGATAATGCAATTCTGGTCCATCCTGAGGATGACTGGAAATTGAAAATCCCCCTGGGAGGAGACAATAAACGAAACCTCTGTGCCCTGGCTGTTGAGGAAGAGGGAAATGTAGATGAAGTACTGGCAGAATGTAAATATACAGTAGAACAGACCTATCATACAAAAGCAAACCAGCAGACTATGATGGAGACCTTCCGCACAGCCTGTTATATGGATCATTTTGGCAGACTTACAGTTCTTTCTTCTACCCAGATTCCCTTCCATGTGCGCAGAATCGTGGGCAGGGCGCTGGACATCCCGGCATCGAAGGTTCGTGTGATCAAGCCCAGGATCGGAGGCGGTTTTGGAGCAAAGCAGACCTCCATCAGCGATATTTATCCGGCTATTGTAACGTGGAAGACAGGCCGCCCTTCCAAGATCATTTTCTCCAGATACGAATCCATGATCTGCTCTTCTCCCCGCCATGAGATGGAGATCACAGTCCGTGTGGGAGCAGATGAGAAGGGTATTGTCAAGGCTATTGATGTGCATACTCTGTCCAACACCGGTGCCTACGGTGAACACAGCTCCACTACAGTAGGTTTAAGCGGACATAAGTCTATTGCCCTGTACAGACATACAGAAGCCTATCGTTTTTCCTTTGACGTAGTGTATACCAATATGCAGGCTGCAGGTGCATACAGAGGATATGGGGCTACACAGGGAATTTATGCAGTGGAGTCTGCAGTAAATGAACTGGCACACAAAATGGGAATGGATCCTGTAAAGATCAAGGAACTGAATATGCCTCTGGAGGGGGGACCTTTGCCAGGCTATCATGATGTTCCTTATGCTCAGAGCTGTACCATGGACCGCTGTATGGCCAGAGCAAAGGAAATGATGAACTGGGATGCCAAATATCCATGCCGTGATATGGGTAACGGCAAAGTCCGTGGAGTAGGTGTGGCCATGGCAATGCAGGGTTCGTCAATTGCAGCGTTGGATGTAGGCGGTGCAGATATTAAGCTTAATGAGGATGGATCCTATACTCTGGCACTGGGCTGCTCAGATATGGGTACCGGCTGTGACACGATTCTGTCTCAGATTGCTGCAGAATGTCTGGAAACACCTATGAATAATATTGTAGTATTCAGTGTAGATACTGATATTTCACCTTATGATTCCGGATCCTATGCCTCTGCTACTACCTACACGACAGGAATGGCAGTAGTCAAAGCCTGCCAGGATCTGCGGGCCAAAATCTGTGAAGTGGGTGCTGAGATGCTGGAAGCAGATAAGTCAGAGGTGGATTTTGACGGTTCCTTTGTTTACTGCACAGAGGAAGAGAGCAGACGCGTTTCTCTGGAAGCCATAGCACTGAAGGGAACCTGCTTTAACAATACAGAGCTCCAGGTAGTCAGACAGCATTCTTCACCTCTTTCCCCTCCACCGTTTATGGTTGGTATGGCAGAGGTGGAAGTGGATACGGAGACCGGAAGTGTGGAATTACTGGATTATGTGGCAGTGGTTGACTGCGGTACACCAATCAATCCAAACCTTGCCCGTGTGCAGACTGAGGGAGGTCTGGTACAGGGAATCGGAATGGCCTTAAGCGAGGATGTACAGTACACAGAGAAGGGAAAAATCCGCAATAACTCCTTCATGCAGTACAAGATCCCTACCAGAGAGGACATTGGGGATATCCGAGTAGACTTTGAATGCAGCTATGAAAAGACAGGACCTTTTGGTGCCAAGTCTATCGGAGAGCTGGTAATCGATACTCCATGCCCGGCGATTGCAGAGGCAGTCTATAATGCTACAGGAGTTCGTGTAAGGGAGCTTCCCATCCTGCCTGAGAAAATTGCTATGGGCATTCTGAAAAAGAAAGGCTTGAAATAAATCATGCAGATGATGGTAAAGGGAGTACTGGCAGGCTTCTGGCTCATTTTTGTACCCACAGCCGCCGGAATTCCCTTTGTAAAGAAAAAGAAAGACTATACGCTGGGTGAAAGCTTTCTGGCAGGACTTCTGCTTATGCTGGCGGTAGCACAGCTTCTCATCCTGCCGGGGATTTTCCGAAAATTATCCTTACATCTGGTGACCCTTTTGTTTGCAGCAGTAATGGGACTCTGTGCAGCCTATGGCCTGTACAGGTTTGCCGGTAGTGCAGGCTCTTATGGAAAAAGACTGAGAAAATCCATTCCGGAAATCTCTCCCTGGATGTGGATCGCAGCAGGAGTGATACTGGTACAGATTGGTGTATGCGTATATTATGCCCATATGGATGCAGACGATGCCTTTTATGTGGCAACAGCCACGACCTCTGTGCATACAGATTCCATATTTGCATATAATCCTTATTCAGGGGCTGAATATGCAGTTTTGCCCAGAAGATATGTGCTCTCACCCTTTCCGGTGCTTTTGGCTGTGATCAGTCAGCTGTCGGGAGGTCTTCATCCGGCTGTGACTGCACATACCATTTATCCTGTGGTATTTCTGCTGGCTGCCTATCTGGTATACCGCCAGTTTGGCAGACTGTGGTTTGCAGAAAAAAGAAGAGAGCAGGGGCTGTTTCTGCTTTTTTGTGCTACAATCATCTGGTTTTCCGGATTTTCTGTATATACGGGAGGCAATTTTCTGCTGGTGCGTATCTGGCAGGGAAAAGCAGTACTGGCAGCAGTGATTTTACCCTTCCTTATCTATCTTGGACTTGCCCTGGTGCTGGAAGACCAGCCGGAATACCCGTGGCTTCTTCTGGCGATGGTCAATCTGGCGGCTTGCCATGTTTCCTCTATGGGGATTATGCTGGCCCCTGTTGTGACAGGCCTGTTTGTACTGCTGGCATTGGTGAAGAACCGTTCTCCCCGGAGATTTCTCTATGGGATTTTGTGCTGTATGCCATCCCTGCTTCTGGGCGGTGTATATTTATGCCTGTGAGCAGAGTAAATCCCGGGAATACAAAGGAACTGCTGCATGCAACAGCGGATAAAGGAGAACAGACACTATGGACAATGTAGTACATTATATAATTTTCTGGTGGGAGAAGTACTGGGGCAGCAGCTGGTACCCATATCTGTGGGCGGCAGCATTTTTATATCTGCTGATTTTTGAGAGAAAAAGAAAAAATGCAGGTTATCTGATTGCTTTTCAGTGTCTTTTGTGTTTTTTATATTTCTGTCCTGTGACAGCTGCCCTAATCCAGAAATGCATCGGAGGTCTGGTATACTGGAGAGTGATCTGGCTCTTTCCGGTAGTGCCTGCACTGGCGCTGGCGGTGACCTCTCTTTTGTCCAGGATCAGAAAAAAAGGCCTGCAGGCGGTTCTGGTAATTGCCTGTGTGGGGATTCTGGCTGTAAGCGGCACCAGTGTATGGAGTGCCGGCAATTATGTAAAGGTGTCCAATCATCAGAAGGTTCCGGAGGAAGCAGCGCAGGTCGCTAATATACTTCTGGCAGAGAGAAGTGCAGAGGATTCACTGATCGCTGCGGATAACAGTATTGCGCCCTATCTGAGAGTATATGACCCTTCTCTTCAGCTTGCCTTCGGCAGGGATGGCAAGGGTGCCCGTTCCAGAAATGCCAGACATCTGTATATAAGGATGAGTGCAGAAGAACCTGATTATAAGGTAATAGGAAAGAGGGCAAGGAAAGAGAAGGTCCAGATTCTTGTACTGCAGCTTTCGCAGGAACAGAAGGAAGAAGCCTTTGCAGCTATGGAACATTACGGATATCAATGGGTGACTGCTGTAAATGATTATAATATTTTCTGTTTTCCTATTGCCAAATCCGGAAAAAGCTGATAAAGTAAACAAATAGAGAGCTGTTCCATATCTCCCGGCAGAGAGAGTAGGCAGCTTTACATAACAATAGAATAATATGTAATGATAGAGGCGCGGGATTCATCAGTATGCCGGGAAATATGACATGACAGTCATCCGGTGAAAGGGGAGACCGCCGAAGGAATCTGGCCAGTCAGGAGGAGGATTCCTGGGATGCCGCAGAATATGCGTCGTACTGTCACCCGGGTGAAGCGCTATCAAAGTAACTTAAGCAGAATAGTTGCCATGAATGTGTTTCGTATGCATTCATGGCTTTTTTTTAGCCCTGAAAGGATTACCTTGTGGATCCGGAGGAATTTACATATTATCCAAAGGAAACAATTAAGAGGGAGGAAAAAATGAGAAACAATCTGAAAAAAGTATCACTTTTACTGTCAATGGTCATGCTCTTTGTGCTGGCATCACCACTGACTGTACTTGCAGCAGAGGAATCAACAGCTGCATCTGCAAAATTTTACGGCACATTCTGGTCACTGATACCGCCGCTGGTAGCGATCGCGCTGGCACTGATCACCAAAGAGGTATACAGCTCTTTGTTTGTGGGAATCCTGGTAGGGGCCCTGTTTTATTCAAATTTCAGCTTTGAGGGAACCGTTCTCCACGTTTTCCAGGGAGGGATGATCAGTGTACTTACAAGCTCTTATAATATGGGTATTTTGATTTTCCTGGTAATCCTGGGAGCAATGGTATGCCTGATGAACAGAGCAGGAGGTTCCGCAGCCTTTGGACGCTGGGCAAGTAAGAGGATCAAAACCAGAGCAGGAGCAGAGATCTCTACAATTATTCTGGGTGTACTGATCTTTATTGATGACTATTTTAACTGTCTGACAGTAGGAAGCGTTATGCGTCCGGTAACAGATAAGCATAACGTATCCCGTGCAAAGCTGGCATATCTTATTGATGCCACAGCAGCGCCGGTTTGTATCATTGCCCCGATTTCTTCATGGGCAGCAGCAGTCAGCGGTTTTGTAGAAGGAGAGGATGGAATTTCTCTTTTTGTACGTGCTATTCCATACAACTTTTATGCATTGCTTACCATTTTTATGATGGTTGCTATGGTATTGATGAAGGTGGAATTCGGCCCTATGGGAGTTCATGAGACCAATGCATTAAAGGGAGATATTTATACCACTGCCTCCCGTCCATACGCCAATGCGGAGGAGGATGCAAATGGCAATCCAAGAGGAAAGGTGATCGACCTGCTGATTCCGATCATCTGCCTTGTAGTGTGCTGTGTTATCGGAATGATCTACACAGGCGGCTTTTTCAGCGGAGCTGATTTTGTAACTGCTTTTTCCCAGAGTGATGCTTCTGTAGGCCTGGTACTGGGAAGCTTCTTTGCTCTGATTATTACAATTGTCCTTTATATGGTTCGCCGTGTTATGAATTTCAGAGATTGTCTGGCATGTCTGCCGGATGGATTTAAGGCAATGGTACCTGCGATTCTGATCCTGACCTTTGCATGGACACTGAAAGCAATGACAGACAGTCTGGGCGCATCTGAATTTGTGGCCGGAGTAGTAAAGGCTTCAGCAGGCGGATTTATGAATTTCCTGCCGGCAATTATCTTTGTGATCGGTGCAGTGATCGCTTTTGCTACAGGTACTTCCTGGGGAACCTTTGGTATCCTGATCCCTATTGTGGTAAATGTATTCTCAGGAACCAACCATGAGCTGATGATTATTTCTATTTCAGCATGTATGGCAGGTGCAGTATGCGGAGATCATTGTTCTCCTATTTCTGATACAACGATCATGGCTTCTGCAGGTGCCCAGTGTGATCATGTAAATCATGTGTCCACCCAGCTTCCTTATGCAATAGTGGCAGCAGTGGTGTCCTTCCTGTCTTATATAGTAGCGGGCTTTGTGCAGACACCATGGATCGCACTTCCGGTATCTGTAATTCTGATGATCATTACCCTGGTTATTATCAGAATCAAATTTGATGATCTGAAAACAGAATAATCTGATCTGTCAGGAGGCGCTTTCAGCAGAAGGTGCCTCCTGATATAATAGGAGAGAAGTTGTTTGCGAAAATGTACAAATAGTCGGGAAGTTTCATGCATTTGAGTATATTCACAAAAAAAACTTTACATTTATCGGGCTCTGTGATAAAATCATGGTAACTGATTGAGAACATCTTTGACAAATAAAATTCAGATGATCAAATTATGTTACTTGCACCTGTAGCTCAGTGGATAGAGCAGTGGTTTCCGGTACCATGTGCGGGGGTTCGATTCCCTTCAGGTGTACTGCACGGGACGATGAACAGTTCCGATGCGTTGTATCATAAGGAGGACAAGAACTTGGATGATTTTAGAGAATGGTTATCAGATAACCTCCGGTATTTTATGCTGGGTGGAGCGATTCTGATAATTGTGCTTGTTCTGTTCTTTGGCGTTCGCGCCTGCGTTGGAAGTAATAAGGGGAATTCCGGCGATGGACAGAAGACGGCAACAAAGGACCAGGGAAATGTTCCTTCTTCTCCGACAAATGAAGGGGAGTCTGACGAGAAGAAAGAAGACGCCAATTCCATGGAAAAAGCAGATGCAGATATTACTGCATTAATTAAGAGCTATTACAAGGCTCTGGGGGAAAAAGATATTGCAACGCTGAAGACTCTGGAAGATGATTTTACACCATCAGATGAGTCAAAGGTCACAAACTTGAAGGATTATATCGAAGGGTATGAAGTAGGAGACGTATATACAAAGAAGGGCATGACAGAGGATTCCTATGTGGTTTACGCCTGCTTTTCATACATCTGTCAGAATATTGAAACAAAGGCGCCGGCGCTGACACAGTTCTATGTGTACAAAAACAGTGATGGCAGCTGGATAATTGATAATGATGCCATGCAGGATCCGGATATTTCCGCATACCTGGAGAAGCAGCTCTCAGACAGTGATGTAGCAGAGCTGGTGAAAAAGGTACAGAATGAGCTGGATCAGGCACAGCAGAAGGATGAGGCACTGGCAGCATTCTTAAATGGTCTGGGTGATGAGTCTGATGTGTCTGTACAGGCACAGAATGGCACACTTCTCACTGTGGCAGAGGAATGTAATGTGCGTGCAGAAGCAAACACAGATTCTGAGATTCTTGGCGTAATTTCAGAAGGTGAGCAGGTTGAGAAGACAGGTACTGACGGGGAATGGGTTCAGATTGATTATGACGGTCAGACCGGATACATCAGAGGAGATCTTCTCACAGATGGATCAGAGTCAGATACTTCAGAGGATTCCGGTGATTCGGATTCAGAGGAATATGATTCACAGGATTCAGGCTCCGGTGAGGAAGAACAGGAATAATAAAAAAATAATGGGTAAAAAATAAAAGCTGCAAAATTATGCAGCTTTTATTTTTTACGCTGGTTTTAGTCAAGCGGATATTCGCAATCCGCTTCGCTACTTGCTCATAACCGAATAACTGCTCCGCGGTTATTCGGTTAGTTTGTGAATTCTCCGTATGTAATACCTGGGTTCAGCTCTTTGCCGTGGGCGGCTGCCAGTTCATGGACTGTAACTAACTGATACCCGTCCTCGATCAGCTGAGGAATGAGAATCTCTGCAGCATCTACAGAAGTGCTGTAGATATCATGCATCAGAATAATAGAACCATCCTGTACGTTATTCATTACTTCCTCTACTGTAGCCTGGACATCCTGGGTTTTCCAGTCCAGTGTATCAATGGACCACAGGATCATTGGTGTGCCTACGGTAGCTTTGACTGTGTCATTTACAGAACCGTAGGGAGGCCGTACCACAGTAGCGCCCTGTCCTGTAAGATTCACCAGCTCCTGATCTACCCTGGAAATCTGGGAACTGATATCAGAGGCAGATAAGGTGGCCAGATCTGTATGGTCATAGGTATGATTGCCCAGTTCACAGCCGAGAGCTTTCATCCGTTTGACTTCATCAGGAAAGCTTAGGATCTCCTTACCTACCATAAAGAAGGTGGCCTTTGCATTGTTGGCTTCCAGACAATCCAGAAGTCTGTCTGTAAAAGAGCTTGGGCCATCATCAAAGGTGAGGGCAATGGTTTTTGGAGTTGATTTTTTCTCTTTTTTTGATTTCTTGCCAGAAGAATCTGACTGTGCTGTGGCAGTGGATGGCTCATAGCCCTGGAGAGAGCCGTCTGCATTTAAATGGTAGGTTTTGCCGTCTACCGTAATATCACCTGTCTGCATGATACCATCCAGATCCATATAATAACGCTTATTTCCCACATCAACCCATCCTGTCTGCATAATTCCTGCTTTATCAAAATAGTATTGCTTTCCATCTGTGTCTGTAAGCCAGCCTGTATAGGCTGTACCATCTACCAGAAAGATCCAGTCACTGCCGGAAGCTGTCCAGACTCCCTTTTTTGCCTCAGGAGAAACCTTGTTTCCTGTTTTCTGATCTTTGTCAGAAGAGGAATCTTTCTTTGCACTGCTTTTGGCAGGAGTTGGAGTTATGGTTGTTTTTTTCTCTGTGTCTTCGGTATCTTTTTTGCTTTTTGTTTCTTTGAGATCTTTTGTTTTTTCAGTGGTTTGTGTACTTTTGGTGTCTTTGGTATTTTCTGCTATGAGCACTCCGGTGCTGTTCTCGGAATGATCCCGGGACGGTGCTGCGGCAGAGCGTGTAAAAAGCCCTCCGGATAATATGCACACAAGGACAGCAGCTGTCACCAGCCAGCGGTTTGCCCGGAAAAAATGGCCCGACATAAAATGCCTCCTTTGTATTTTGTCTTTTGCCTTCTTATCATAACGTATCTTGGGGAAAAAGACAACGGCGAAAAATTAATTGCTAAAATGTACAAATAACTATATAATAAAACAATGGACGAAAAAATCAGAATCAATAAATTTTTAAGTGATGCAGGAGTCTGTTCCCGCAGAGAGGCGGACAGAATGATCCTGGAAGGCAGGATCACAGTGAACGGGGAGGAAGCTGTGAGCGGCCAGAAGGTATCCGGGAAGGATGAAATCTGTATCGATCAGATTCCTGTAGAGAAAAATGAAAAAAAAGTACTTTTGTTATTTAACAAACCCAGAGGAATTGTCTGCAGTACAAAAAAACAGCGTCAGGAAACTACGGTAACAGAATACCTGAATTATCCCCTGCGGATCTATCCTGTGGGCAGACTGGACAAGGAATCCCAGGGCCTGCTCCTTCTCACCAATGAGGGAGACCTGGTAAATAAGATCATGCGCGCCGGAAACCGCCATGAAAAAGAATACTTTGTGACAGTAAATAAACCGGTAGATGAAAACTTTATCCGCCGGATGAGTGCAGGAGTACCTATCTTGGATACAGTGACAAGACCCTGCCAGGTGGTGCAGACCGGAGCATGCAGCTTCCGGATCATACTTACCCAGGGCCTGAACCGCCAGATCAGACGAATGTGTCAGTATCTGGGCTATGAGGTAAAGAAACTCAAACGTCTCCGGATCATGAACCTGACTCTGGAGGGAATCCCGGAGGGACAGTACCGGGAGATCACACCGGTAGAGTGGGAGGAGCTTCAGAGACTTCTTGCCTCTTCCACCAGTGAAACAGTAATGGAAACAGGAGGGCATCATGGAAACAGCCGCAATGAATCGAATGAAAGAGCTGGTAAAAAAACTGGACAGAGCAGCCAGGGCTTATTACCAGGAGGACATAGAGCTCATCAGCAACAGAGAATACGATCAGATGTACGACGAGCTTCAGGCTCTGGAAAAGGAAACAGGAACCGTACTGGCAAACAGCCCCACCGCAAAGGTAGGGTATGAGGCAGTAGACCAGCTTCCTAAGGAAGAACATGAATCTCCCATGTTGTCTCTGGACAAGACCAAGGACAGGGAAGTACTTCGGGAATTTATAGGGGATCATGAGACCCTGCTTTCCTGGAAATTGGATGGACTGACGGTTGTTCTTGCCTATGAAAATGGAGAACTGGCAAAGGCTGTCACCAGAGGAAATGGTGTGGTAGGCGAAGTAGTTACCAACAATGCACGGGTATTCCGGAATATTCCCTTAAAAATCCCTTATGCAGGCAGACTGGTGCTGCGTGGGGAGGCAATCATTACCTACTCTGATTTTGAACAGATCAATGAATCCATAGAGGATGTGGATGCCAGATATAAAAATCCGCGAAATCTGTGCAGCGGCTCTGTACGTCAACTGAATAACCAGATCACGGCCAGGAGAAATGTAAGGTTCTATGCCTTTGGCCTGGTAAGTGCGGAGAATGTAGATTTTCATAATTCCCGCGCAGAGCAGTTTGAATGGCTGAAAAACCAGGGATTTGAGGTGGTGGAATACCGCAAAGTAACGGCAGCTACCCTGGACCAGGCCATGGATTATTTTTCTGCAGCGATCACAGAGAATGATTTTCCATCAGATGGTCTGGTGGCACTTTATGACAATATCGCATACGGAGATTCCCTGGGGCGTACTGCCAAATTTCCCAGAAATGCCTTTGCTTTTAAATGGGCAGATGAGATCCGGGAGACAAGGCTGGAGAAGATTGAATGGAGCCCGTCCCGCACAGGCCTGATCAATCCGGTGGCAGTTTTTGATCCTGTAGAGCTGGAGGGTACCACTGTGAGCAGAGCCAGTGTGCATAACATCAGCATCATGCGGGAACTGCAGCTGGGAATTGGGGACAGGATCACCGTGTATAAAGCAAATATGATCATCCCCCAGATTGCTGAAAATCTCACAAAGAGCGGAGAGCTTCCCATTCCGGAGACCTGTCCGGCCTGTGGACAGGGCACAGAGATCCGCAGGGTAAATGAGGTGGAATCCCTTTACTGCACCAACCCGGATTGCCCTGCCAAAAAGATTAAGGCCTTTGCTCTTTTTGCCAGCAGGGACGCCATGAATATTGATGGCCTTTCAGAAGCAACTCTGGAGAAATTTATTGCCAGAGGCTTTATCCATGATTTTGGTGATATTTTTGAGATCAGCAGACACAGAGAGGAAATCGTGACCATGGAGGGCTTTGGTGAGAAATCCTTCGAAAATCTTATGGCAAGTCTGGAAAAGGCCAGGGAAACAACTCTGGCAAAGGTAATCTACAGTCTGGGAATCGCCAATATCGGACTGGCCAATGCAAAGGTGATCTGCAGACATTTTGATGATGACCTGGAGAAAATCCGCCACGCAGAGGAAGAGGAAGTCAGCTCCATTGATACCATTGGTCCGGTGATTGCCAGAAGTCTGACAGAATACTTTGCAGACCCGGAGAACAACCGGAAGCTGGATCATCTTATGAGCCACCTTGCCATTAAGAAAGAAGAAAAAAAAGGAGAGCAGATTTTCCAGAATATGAATTTTGTTATTACCGGAAGTCTGGAGCATTTTGACAACCGGAATCAGGCAAAGGAACTGGTGGAGTCCCTTGGAGGCAAGGTTACTGGTTCTGTAACCAAAAAGACCAATTATCTGATCAACAATGATACCACTTCCAATTCTTCCAAGAATAAGAAGGCCAGGGAACTTGGAATCCCTGTAATATCCGAGGAAGAATTTTTGAAGCTTACAGGGCATTGAAATTTGACCCAAAAGGAAAGGAGACCATAAAATGCCGATTAAAATACAGAGTGATCTTCCAGTAAAAGAAATTCTGGAGAGAGAAAATATTTTCGTAATGGATGAGTCCAGGGCATCCCATCAGGATATCCGGCCTATCCAGATCCTGATTCTGAACCTGATGCCTCTGAAGGAGGAGACAGAGTTGCAGCTTCTGCGTTCTTTGTCCAATACCCCTCTTCAGGTAGATGTGACCTTTATGGCAGTACAGAGCCATGAGGCGAAAAATACCTCTGTGAGTCATCTGAATAAATTCTATCAGACTTTCCCGGAGCTGAAGGGAAATAAATACGATGGAATGATCATCACAGGTGCGCCGGTGGAACAGATGGAATTTGAAGAGGTAGACTACTGGAATGAACTGACAGAGATCATGGACTGGACAAATACCCATGTTACATCTACTATTTATCTGTGCTGGGCTGCTCAGGCAGGGCTCTATCACCACTATGGACTAAAGAAACGTAAACTGGACAAAAAAATGTTTGGCCTTTTCTGGCATAAGGTGATGAACCGCAAGATTCCGCTGGTACGCGGTTTTGACGATATGTTCCTGGCACCCCATTCCAGACATACGGAAGTTCCCATCGAGGATATTCATAACTGCAAAGAGCTGACAGTGCTTGCTGAGTCAGACGAAGCAGGGCTTTTTCTTGCAATGGCAGACGGTGGCCGCAAAATCTTTGTGATGGGACACCCGGAATATGACCGTGTGACACTGGACGGGGAATACAAACGTGATGTGAGTAAAAACCTGCCTATCGAGATGCCGGAAAACTATTACAAAGACAACAACCCTGAGAATCGCCCGCTCCTTATGTGGCGAGCTCACGCAAATAACCTGTATACCAACTGGCTGAATTACTACGTCTACCAGTCAACTCCATTCGACCTGTACGGAACACCGGATTTCAGTGAGATATAGGGGATTTGCAGGAAATTCAATTTCACGTATCTTACCGTATTTTTACATAATTTCACGTGAAAATGGAGTAAAAATGGGGTATGGATTCAATAAAAATGGGGTATGACATATACCTAAAGATGTATAATAGGGAATTTCACACAATAAAGGACTGATATTGCCAACTAAATATTTTAAACATCTGAATAAGTCCATGTACTTGAATAACAACAGGTACGTGGGCTTATTTTAGTGCTTAAAAATATTGTCAAAGAAATGATAATTTCATAGAACAAAAACAAGGAGGAAGAGACAATGAACAAAACCAACTGCAGCTCCAGTTCCTACTACAG
>NZ_JACOQG010000034.1:0-27264 GCF_014297245.1 Blautia difficilis
CAGAGCTTGGATGCTGCATAGCACATATGCCCGATGAGGTTCGCATATTCCCGGCTGACCTTTATGGATGTTTTCTTTGACAGCAGCATTTCCTCTCCTCCATCGTATCAGTACGCTTTGCTCTGATGTTCGATATACCTGCGGATATTTTCTTCCGATACAGATCCGACCGTTTCCACATAATAGGAATGGTTCCACAGTTACCCTTTCCAAAGCTGGTTTCTTATTTCCGGAAAACGTTCGAAAAGTTTCCTGCCGGAAATCCCCTTCAGGTATTTCACTGACCATACCATATGATAATTAATATTACACACACAAGTACGGTAATGTATAAGATTTTCTTTCATACATATATAATACCATGATATCAAAAATTCCGCAATAAAATATCGAACATATTTTCTTTTTATAATGCTGGATACAGCTTTTTATAGGGAGAACTTAAATGAAAAACTAAATTCCGGTTTTGGACCCCCGGGGGTGCGGACAGAATCCTGGACCAAATAAGTTTTAGGAGGTTCATATGTATTCATACGAAGACCGTATCCGCGCTGTAAAGTTTTATATTAACTGTGGTTACAATGCTGCGTATACTGTACGTAAATTGGGGTATCCTGATGTGACCAATTTAAAGCACTGGTACCGTGAGTACTCTCAGTACAATGATCTGCATCAAGGTCGTAAGAAAGTCAGCAAATTTTCTGATAAAGAGAAACGAGATGCTGTTGATTACTACTTTAGTCACGATTGTAATGCATTGAAGACGGTTAAGAATCTAGGGTATCCCAGTCGACCACTTCTCATTCAATGGGTTAAAGAACTTTATCCAGAAGAAGGAGAAAGATGTTGTAAATCTTTTAAACCACATGTAAGATGTTCTCAAGAGGAAAAAATCCAGGCAGTTATGGAATCATGCAGAGGTAACTTAAAGATATCACAAATTGCTGAGATATACGGTGTTACCCCTTCTGCGGTTTCCACTTGGAGAAAAGAGCTGCTTAGCGAAGGGAGAATATTGAAAATGCAACAACCCTCTGCTAATGATAAATCTATTGATGAACTGATGCGCGAAAAGGCTGAATTAGAAGCAAAAGTCAAACGCCACGAACGCGATGTATACAAGTTGCAATTAGAACGAGATGTCCTTGAAAAAGCCGGTGATATCTTAAAAAAAGAGAAGGGCATCAGTCTCGATAAATTGACAAATCGCGAAAAAGTATTCTTGATTGATGCCCTACGAAATCAATATAAGTTAAATGAACTATTACCGATTCTAAGGCTCTCTAAAAGCAGTTATTGTTATCAGGTACAATGCATAAAACGTGAAGATAAATATAAAGAGATTCGCGAGAAAATAAAAGTACTCTTTGTGCACAATAAGGAAAGATATGGCTATCGGCGTATACATTGTCTGCTAAAACGAGAGGGCATTATTGTCTCTGAAAAAGTCGTTCGTCGTATAATGAATGAGGAACAACTACTAGTAAAAACAACAAAGAAACGTAAATACAACTCATATAAAGGTGAATTAAGTCCAGAGGTTGAAAATGTAATCAATCGCGATTTTTCAGCACCTCAACCAAATCAGAAGTGGCTTACCGATATAACTGAATTTCATATACCTGCAGGAAAAATTTATCTTTCGCCTATAATAGATTGCTTTGATGGTATGGCTGTTTCGTGGACAATAGGAACTTCACCAAATGCTGAGCTGGCGAATACCATGCTTGTCAACGCAATTGACACATTGAAAGATAATGAACGTCCTTTGGTTCATTCGGACAGAGGTTGTCATTATCGATGGCCAGATTGGATAAACTTGATGGATGGGGCTGCACTGACCCGTTCTATGTCAAAAAAAGGATGTTCTCCGGACAATTCTGCATGTGAAGGGTTCTTTGGCCGCCTCAAGAATGAAATGTTTTATAACAGAAACTGGAATCATATTTCTATAGAATCGTTCGTTAATGAACTTGATAAATATATGCACTGGTATAATGAAGATCGAATCAAAATGTCACTTGGTGGAATGAGCCCACTTGAGTATAGACGTAGTCTAGGAATAGCAACTTAGTCCAAGAAAACGTCCGCACCCCCCCAATAATCCACAGATGGAATTTAGTTTTTCATTTAAGTTTTTAGTTTTTTTCAACATTCCAGACAAATCAGAGGGGATACTGCAATGTATAATGTGCATTGCCGGTATCCCCTCTGATTTATTCAACCATTATTCACAATTTTTTATTTCATTTTAACTTTTCTGACATTTGACCATTCGCTGAATGTTTTTGAATTATCCTCAGAAGTACGGTTCCATGCATGTAAACCAATATAATAAGTGCCTGATTTAACGTTCTTAAATGTAACAGTTACTGTATTTCCTTTTATCTTTTTTACATAATAATTCTCTCCGGAAACAGCAGGGCGCTTCTGTCCGTTAGTTCTGGTAAGGGTGTCACTGAGAACAACATCATATCCCTGAGAGTTTTTGCTCTTCGTATATTTTACTGTCACTGTGGAACCTTTCACGGTTACTTTACTGATTACAGGTGTCTGTGGCGTAATGGCACTCACATCTACTTTATGGATCTCAGACCACTGTCCAAATACTTTTTTGCCATCTTCACCCTTAAGCCATGCGTGACACGCTACATACCAGGTTCCCTTATCCATATATGCAAACGCAGACTTCAGTTCTTTCTGATTTTTCAAAACCTTTGTATACTGTCTTGTTTTAAGCATATCCTCAGAGGTACCGATTACATAATCATAGTTAAGAGCACCCTTACACTCTTCATTCAGCACCATTTTTACAGAGTTTTTGGAAACAGATACATTCTTTATAACTGCTTTTGCAGGTCTGGTATAATTTCCGTCTGAATCTGTGATACTTCCGTCTGTACTGTAGATATTTCCTTTTGTATCTGTTACAGTTTCATCTTTATTTACAGTTGGCTTTTTACCATCTGCATCAGGTGTCAGCTTCGTGCCATCCGGAAGTGTTACAGTTCCATCTGAACTGATCACGATTCCTTTTGGTGTAACGAGATTTCCATTCTTATCTTTCTCAGTCCCCTCCGGGTAAGTATCCGGTATCGGAGTAACAGTTGGTGCTGGCGTTACTGATGGATTTACTGATGGTGATGGATTTACCGACGGTGATGGAGTTACTGACGGTGACGGACTTACCGATGGTGATGGATTTACGGTCTGTATGATTGTAGTGTCTGATATGGTACAGTTCTGAATTTTATTATCCGGTGT
Source organism: Blautia difficilis (assembly GCF_014297245.1). Lineage (NCBI taxonomy): Bacteria > Bacillati > Bacillota > Clostridia > Lachnospirales > Lachnospiraceae > Blautia > Blautia difficilis. The sequence continues at coordinate 3,265 of NZ_JACOQG010000034.1, forward strand.
TTCTGTAATGTTACTCCAATATGTATCCGGAGCAGATTCACTGTTGGAAGTCATTTTTTTACCATTTACCGCTGTTCCTTTTGTAGAAGGAGATATAGTGACAGATTCAGTATACGCTTTACCTGGTTCTGCGTTTTTGTTCATAAATGAATAAGTAGAACCTCCTTCCAGATATGCTTTTGCTGTTTCTACATTTCCGGTGCCCTCAACTGCATTACCACCGTTATCACCATCTCCTCGTCCTGCAACAGCAATCAACGTTCCTGCTCCGGAAATCTTTCCGTTGTCAAGAATCACCGCTGCACCGCCAACTGAAGTAGTTGCTATGTTTCCTCCACCGTATGCTGCAAGCTGGCTGCCCTCGCCAATAGTAAGTGTCCCGCTGCTGACTTTCAGGGCCGGCTGTCCGCTGTAGTTTTTTCCTGTGGCAGCTTCATCACCTTTGATATATACTTTTCCTTCCACCTTTACATTTCCGTTTGTAACAACAACGGGTGATGTATTGTGACGTGCCTGTGTTCCATTGGGAAGGAAATTAGTGTTGGAGTAGATCATGGAATTCTTTATGGTCGCTCCATTATTCAGAATCAGCTGTCCATTGATTGAAGTACCTGTCAGGAATTTTCCGCTATAATCATCATGGTTGACAGATATTGTTCCACCATTTTCTACTTCAATCTGTCCATATATGGAAGAATCTCTCAGATTCAATGTTCCGCCATTTTCTACTTTTATCTTCACACTGCTGAGAACCTTCATATTGACCATTGTAAGGTTACATCCATCCGGTATGATCAATGTCTGAGTTGTAGCTTCTCCCTCTGAAACAGCATATCCCAGTTCTCCATATGTACCGCTGGTATGAGAGCCATACCAGGCTTTAATCTCTGCCGGGACTGTTACAATATCATCTGTATCATTAAAATCAGGAATTACCCATGGATCCATATCGTACATATATTTTCCATCTGCAGTCTTGGTTGCATTTTCAAGCTTCAGATGATCTGCCAGTTTTTCCTTAGTACTGTAAACCTTGAAAGTAAGCTCATTACTTGTTACTGTACGCCCTGATTCATCAGTTACTGTAACACTGACAGGATATGTACCGATTTCAGCAGGAGTTCCGCTGAGAGACAGAGAACTGTCATATGTGGAATACATCCCTGCCATTCCACTTTTACTGTCAATGTTTACCTTTGTATTCTTTGTGTCAATTTTTACACTTGTTTTTGTTAACTCCTTCCAGTCATCTTCAACAGGTTCCTTCCCATCCGGAAGATCTGCCGCTTCCACAACTACATTACTGTTTTTGTTGGATGAAACAGAAGTGGATGCACCTGAAACTGCATCGTATTTCTTCTGCCCTGTAACAGCGCTTTCGAAGTATCCTTTTAATCTGACATGAAGAGTGTTCACTCCGTTGGATGCACCGTTAATATTAGTTTTATCGGAATCAGTTGCAACAACTGTGAAGGCATTTCCCTCTGCATTTACCTTAAGATAAAGTTCTTTATATCCATCACTTTTTATTGTAATGACATTTCCAGTGTGAAGTACAGTTGAATCAAATACAACACGATTCTCACTGCTGTCTGGATAATATGCATTTCTGCCAAATAATGCTGCTGCAGAATTTGTTTTATCCCATTTTGTCCCATCTACAGATATTTCTGTGATTTTACTGATGTAATCAGAATCAGTATTTTCATCAGCTGGTTTAATGATCTTGTAGTCTGTATATGAAATTTCCACTTGATCTCCCACAAATGTTGGTGCATCTTTGGTCTGTTCAGGTTCAGACTGTGAAGTTACTTTTTCAACAGCCCATTGCTTTCCGGTTCCTGTTACCTTTAAAGTAAGATCCTTGTATCCGGTACTGGTGATTACAATTCTATCATCTTGACTAATCGAATTCGATGTATAGAGCTGAATCTTATGATCAGTCGTAAGTAGCTTATATGTTTTTTCAGTCGCCTCCCAACTATATTTTATTGGACTCCACTGCGCATCATTCACAGTAATTTTAGCAATATGAGTTATATAATCCTCACTGCAATTCAAATAAAGATCTCCCCAGTCATATTCTGCCGTCACCTCCGGCGGTTCTTTCGCACTTTGTGTACCCTTATCCTGAGCTGCCTGTACATTGTCCTGCTCATCCGCAAAATCTGGTGTTCCCGATCCATCACTAAAGGAATCATCATCTGCCTCCTGTGTGATCGTTGAATCCGTAGTCATTGAATCTGTAAATATGTCTGTTGCACATACCGGTACAGAAGCAATCATATTTGCCGCAATTGCCATAGACATCAGAATTGCCATTCTTTTCTTCATCTGTTTCTTTCTCCTCCTGTAATATGATATCAGGGGCAAAAGACATTTCGTCCCTGACTTAAAGCTATCTGTGCATCATCTCATTTCAGATGAAGCGGATAAAATCCTCCGATTCATCTCAGTTCTTCAATAGAAGTTTAAATGAGCAAATCACGCAATAGTTTGCTTCAGTTAACTCTGTTGGTTAGTATATTCTAACCCGTGTGAAAATGCAAGAAAATTCTCATGCCACTGTTGAGAAAGTATCTCATAAATCAGGCAGTATCCTGTTGACAAATTTCATCCTGCCCGGCCAAAATCCTCGGTTGGTACGGGGTTTCTGATATAATAGAGCTGCCCGTTCGGAGGGTAAATCTACCTTTCTGTACTTGACCATGGAAGAATCGTAGAAAGCCAGCAATACGGAAGAGTATTTTATGTATTGTTCATGGATTGGGAAGATATGCATATTCGTTACAGTGATAAATTTTCTGAATAATAAATTGCAAATTACGCTTAAACGACGAAAAAGATGCCCAGGAATGGTATCAATCGGCAATGCAGGTGTTTGCTGATGCCCCTCTCCAATAAGGTCCATTAACATTCTTTTTATTTATGGCATATGTCAATTATGCGATTGACGCATCTAAAAAAAACAAGTATACTATGTTCGTAAAGGAGATAACGGTTATGAACTTCGAAAATTATTTTCCACTATGGAATGACTTAAATACAGCACAGAAAAAACTAATTTCAGACAATTTAATCACACAGTATGTAAAAAAAGGAACAATCATTCACAATGGAAACCTGGATTGTACTGGATTATTACTGGTTAAATCCGGGCAGCTTCGAACCTACATGCTTTCAGATGAAGGACGAGAGATTACACTTTACCGTCTGTTCGATATGGATATGTGTCTTTTATCCGCCTCATGTATCATACGCTCCATTCAATTTGAAGTAACCATTGAAGCAGAAAAAGATACTGATCTTTGGATCATTCCTGCTGAAATCTATAAGGGCATCATGAAGGAATCTGCTCCTGTCGCAAACTATACCAATGAGTTAATGGCTACCCGTTTTTCTGATGTCATGTGGCTGATTGAACAAATCATGTGGAAGAGTTTGGATAAGCGTGTTGCTTCATTTCTTTTAGAAGAAACCTCTATCGAAGGAACAAACGAGCTGAAAATCACTCATGAGACGATTGCTAATCATCTTGGTTCCCACAGGGAAGTTATCACTCGAATGCTTCGATACTTTCAAGGCGAGGGTCTCGTCAAACTCTCCCGCGGCAAAATCACAATCCTTGATTCAAAAAGACTGGAAACACTCCAAAGGTCATAAAATTGTTTTTCTGTAACATATAAAGAAGAATCCGCCATTTATCAGAATTATGAAAGTCATTCTAATAAATGGGGGATCTTTTTATATTACGAGAAAATTATAAAAATATTATGATTATTTTTTATAATCCATACCGCATGCATATGCCCTTTCGATCAGCGCACGGTCATTAACCACTGCATCATAGAAGCGGAATCCACCGGAAAAGTTATATGTTTCATATCCATTTCCTTCCAGAATACGGCTGGCAATGTAACTGCGCAGACCACTTTGGCATATCAGATACACAGGCTTTCCTTTCTCAATTTCGTTAATTCGTTCCCTCAGTTCATCTACAGGAATATTGTTGAATCCATCCATATGACCCCTGTTAAATTCACCTACCGTTCTCACATCCAGCAACACCACATTTTGATCTTTAGAAATCTTATCCATATCTTCCAAATGCCATTGTTTTAAGGTACCTTTCGCTATATTGTCTATCATGAATCCAGCCATATTTACAGGATCCTTGGCAGAGGAATAAGGCGGTGCATATGCGAGATCTAAATCTTTCAGCTGGGTTGCCTTCAGCCCTGCATGAATTGCTGTTGCCAGCACATCAATACGTTTATCAACGCCTTCATATCCAATAATCTGAGCACCAAGCAAACGATAGGTTTCTTTTTCAAAAACCACCTTCATGGTCATCACTTTTCCACCAGGATAGTAACCGGCATGACTCATAGGAGAAAGAATTACTGTATCTACCTCTAATCCTGACTTTTTGGCATTGGTTTCATTGATACCTGTAGTGGCTGCTGTCATATCAAATACTTTGATAACGGAGCTTCCCTGACTGCCCAGGTAACGACTATCACCACCACAAATGTTATCCGCGATGATCCTGCCCTGTTTATTAGCAGGTCCCGCTAAAGAAATCAGCGCATCATCACCCGTAACATAATGTTTTACCTGAACTGCATCACCTGCTGCATAAATATCCGGTACAGAAGTTTCCATTCTGTCATTCACTACAATACTTCCCTTGATGCCAAGTTCCAGACCAGCTTCTTTTGCTAATGCTGTGTCTGGTGTGACTCCGATTGCTAGCACCACCATATCAGCCTGAAGGGATGGATTATCTTTTAATAAGATCTCCACTCCATTGTCTTTTCCTTTAAATCCTTCTACTGTATAGCCTAGTACCAGTTTTATTCCATGCTTTCTCATTTCATTATGGATCATGGATGCCATATCCGGGTCAAATGGATTCATCAGCTGCTTAGGCCGCTGGACAATCGTAACATCCATGCCAAGCTCCCTCAAATTTTCTGCCAGCTCTAAACCAATAAAACCGCCGCCAGCCAATACAGCCGATTTTGGATGATTCTTATTTATATATTCCTTTATCCGAAAAGTATCTTCTACAGTACGAAGTGTAAATAGTTTATCAATACCTACTCCAGGAAGTCTCGGCTGTGTTGGCTTTGCACCTGGAGAAAGGATCAGCTTATCGTAATTTTCTTCAAATATTTCACCGTTTTCTAAATTCTTCACTGAAACCGTTTTACGTTCCGGATGTATGGAGATAACTTCATGATGAATTTTCATGTTAATACGGAAGCGTTTAAAAAAACTCTCTGGTGTCTGTAGTGTAAGTTCTTCCGGGTCTGTGATCACGTCTCCAATATAATATGGAAGTCCACAATTTGCATAGGATATGTATCCGGATCTTTCAAACACAGTAATTTCAGCGTGTTCATTCAGTCTGCGTATTCTTGCTGCGGCTGTAGCTCCTCCGGCTACACCTCCTACAATTATTACCTTCATCTTATTTTTCCACCTTTCCTGAGTAAGCTGCAATGCCACCGATATTATTTACTTTAGAATATCCCATTCGTTGCAGTATCCCAGTTGCCTGGCGACTTCGTAAACCGGAATAACAGTATACAAACAGTGGAATTTCTGTATTCTTCACTACTGAAACAACATTGTTAAGTTGTTGTAACGGTACATTTTTACTTTCTGGTATATGCCCTTCCTGATATTCCTGCGGAGTACGTACATCCAGCAGAACTGCACCAGCAGTCCTTTTATATTCCTCTATCCCTTGATTAATATTCGCCTGTTTAAGGAAATCAAAAAATCCCATTAGTGCACCTCCTCCTTAAAGCATTTCTAAAATTGCATTCTTAGGTCTCGCACCTGAAACCTGTTGTACGATCTTCCCATTCTTCATAACCACCAAAGTTGGGATACTCATAATACTAAATTCACTTGCCAGTTCAGGCTGCTCATCCACATTGATTTTACCAACTCTGATATCAGGGCGTTCACCTGCAATCTCCTCTATGATAGGAACCACCATACGACAAGGAGCACACCAAGGCGCCCAAAAATCCAAAAGGACAGGTTTATCAGAATTCATTACTTCACTCTGGAAATTATTTTTATTGATATTAATTGCAGTCATTTTATAATCCTCCCTATCATTTCTTTGTGGCTTTATTATAATCTGAATTTTATTTCTTTTCTGTGATGACATCACCATACCACATTGACTTAACTTCTTGCCATACCATCTACACTTAATATAACACCTGTAATGTAACTCGCCTCATCTGAAGCAAGAAACACAAACGCATTGGCAATATCTTCTGGCTGTCCAAGACGACGCAATGGAATTCTTTCAATCATAGGTTCGATAACTTCCTTTGGCACGGCCTTCATCATATCAGTTTCTGTAATCCCAGGTGCAACAGCATTAACACGAATACCTTTAGGTCCTAGTTCTCTTGCTAATGATACAGTCAATCCGTTTACTGCAAACTTGGACGCAGGATAAGCAAACCCACTTGGCTGTCCAGAAATACTCACCATGGAAGAAGTTGAGAGAATGACCCCCTTGCCTCTTGCCACCATACATTCTGCAGCTACACGAGTAGTATTAAATACTCCTTTTACATTTAGATCCATGACTTTATCAAAAGTCTCCTCTGTATAATCCATAAAAGAGGTGTTTTCTGAAATCCCTGCATTATTTACCAGTATGTCGACACATCCATATTTTTCAGTTGCCTCTTTAAAAGCCTTTCTGACAGACTCCATGCTTGCCAGATTTGGACTAATTCCAGCAACTATTGCATTGGGATATTTTTCTTTTAATTTATCTACAGCAATATCTGCCGATTCCTGTGAACTTGCTGCCAACACAACTGAAGCACCTTCCTTCAAGAATTTATCAGCTGTAGCAAATCCTATACCACGGCTTCCACCCGTAATGATTGCAACTTTATCTTTTAATCTCATTTAGACTACCTCCTTACTTTGTTTGTAGTTACATTATAAGCAAAAGGTAAATCATTTTCTGTGATATCATCACAAACTATCGCAATAAAAAACCCTGTTGCTCACACGCACCAGGGTTTTTGTTTATTTATCCGTATTTAAATAATCAGAATTTTATTCAACTTCTGAAAACTGATCTTTTCCAACATTACATAATGGGCATTCAAAATCTTCTGGAACGTCCTCCCACTTTGTTCCTGGTGCAATACCACCTTCAGGATAACCTTCCTCTTCATCATATTCCCATCCGCAAACGTCACATACATATTTCATTAGTTTGTTCCTCCTTATAAATATATTACTATTGTATCTGAATTATTTTGTAATCTTAGCACGAATGTCAAGTGTTTTTAACATTTCCAGAACCCATGAAGATTGCAGTATGCGTATACTTCTTCTACATATTCTCCATCGCAAAGACAAAAATCTGCTACCGGCTCCTGCCCTGGATTTAACTGTTTTCTATATATTCCCTGGTTTGTATTTAATGTAATCCACTCGATGAAATGCTCTTCAAGCATTGGATGTTTTGTCTCTCCGACCACGACATGAACCTGACTGCCTTCTCTTCTTTGTAATAATCTCCTTCTCTTTAATAGTTCTCTTCACGTACTTCGAAATAACTCTGTGGATGGTTACATACTGGACATATCTCAGGTGCCTTTGTTCCTAGCACAACATGCCCACAGTTACGGCATTCCCATACCTTTACTTCACTCTTTTCAAACACCTGTGCAGTTTCAATATTCTTAAGAAGTGCACGATATCTCTCTTCGTGGTGCTTCTCAATCTGTTTATTGTCAATAGATAATAGTAATAATTACTATTATTATAATAATCAATATTACTGATTACCTTTTATTTAAAATAATCATTCAATCATCATTTTTTCCGTTCAAAAACATATTCTGCATCTGATGATAAATCAGAGCGGAATGAATAGCCTAGTCTATCAAATTTCTTAATATCCTCAGGATTTTCAATTCTGTTTTCAGCCATGAACCTAACCATTTCACCACGGGCCATCTTAGCATATGTACCTTTTGTCACCAGTTTATCTCCTGATAACTCACAAAATGTAATCGTAATGTATCTATCCTGTCGTGTCAGATATTTTTCTATGCACTTAGAGTATTCTTTCGATGCCAGATTGATTATAATCCTGCTGTTATCAATCACTGAGCGGTATAATAAATCTCCCCAGTACTCATACAGATTTTTTGTTTCTCCTATTCCAACCTTCGCCTGCATTTCCAAACGATAAGGCGTCACACCATCCCTTGGTTTTAACACACCATAAAATGCAGATATTATTCTCAAATGATTTTGTACATACTCGAACTGACTGTCCTCAAACACGGATGGAGCCATATATTGAAAAGCAATTCCTTCATATGATAAGACAGCTGGGGTAAGTAAATGATAAAGATCCATGTTTTCCAATCTATTGAAGTTCTGTTCTGTAATTTTGTCATTACATTTCCAGATAGTCTTCAGTTCTTCTTTTGACTTACTTTTCAACCAACTTTGTATCTCTGTCGTCTTTTCAATAAATTCAGGCAATCCATCCGGCGCTATGCTGTCAGTATCTGTAATCATCTTTTTAGCAGGGGATAATATTATCTTCATTAATCTAATTCCTTAAGCATATTTTCAGGATCATCTGCAGCCTTGACTTTATCATTTGCCTTTATAATAATCCCCTGTTCATCAATAAGATATGTAGTTCTTACTACACCCATAGATACTTTTCCATAATTTTTCTTTTCTTTCCAGACATCATATGCTTCAATAACTTTACGCTCCGGATCTGCTAATAGCGTAAATGCCAGTCCGTATTTTTCTTCAAATCTCTTGTGAGACGCTACAGAGTCCTTGCTTACTCCGAGAATAACAGCTCCCTTCTCAGTAAACTGTGGATAACGCTCAGAAAAGCCACATGCCTGCTTCGTACATCCTGGTGTATTATCCTTTGGATAAAAATATAAGATCACTTTTTTCCCTGCATAATCGCTTAATTTATGCACTTCTCCGTTCTGATCCGGCAATTTAAAATCCGGTGCTTTTATTCCTAACTCTAACATTTACTATTCCTCAGCTTTTGTATTTTTCACCTGTTTTCTTGTTCTTTTATTACCCGAAATCATTTTATGACCAGAATAGACTGCCATAATCATGCATATCAGAGAGCCAAATGCAAAGTATTTGTGTGCTGCTTTTAACCCTTTATATCCTGTATAAAAAGTTCCAATCATTGTGATTAAAGCTCCTACTGACCAATATTTATGTGCTTTCATGTAATTCCTCCATTTTTTCAGTGTATTCAATTCTAATTATACGCTACCATATTCCTATGTCAATTTGATAATAGAGCATTCCTATAAAATTTTTCAAAATATCATTGTCAAAACTATGTATTGTTATCCTTTAATTTTTCTTTGAAATAATTGACAAAGAGCTTGCTTTCAGGAGATTACTATTTAATCTCTTTTCCATCTATATATAGTTGAAATTTATCAGGATTATTGACAACATCATAGTCCTTTCCGTATTCTACAGGTCTATATTCGGCTGTCATTACCGATTCCCCGTCTTCAATATCCTCTTTCCATAAATAGATGTTCATATCAATGCTCGTCGCATATCCTCTGTCTGTGGAGAATTTTGTCGAATGAAAAGAGACTTTACAATTTAAAATTGGATAAAAAGGACAAAAAAAGAAGAGCTGCTTGCTCTTCCCATATAGTAGTAGTAAAATAATATGTCATGCCAGCGCAATATATTACCTAGAATATCGCTATAACAGGAAAGGGGCTGCATTGTGACAGCCCCTAGTTTACTTCATCACGTTGTCTACATTCTGAGTGAACTCGTTCCCTGGTTTATTTTAGCATCGGTCTGGATTTTGTTTCATAAAGATAAATTTTGCCACAGAGCGGTCGTATGTTTTAATGTGTCCAAACAGCCAGTCGATTACATTTTTCTGTACAAGTTCACTGAACCGATCTGTTGGTCCTTCATACTCCTGAAGGTATTCATACAGTTCCTGAATTGTCTTTTTAAACTCTTCATGTTTTTCATAATGTTTTTCACGCTCTGGATAACCGGCTTTTTCCTGAAGTGCTTCTTCTTCTTTAAAATGAAAGTCAGTATACTCGTTAAGATAATCCAGAAGTTTGATCGCCTTTACCTTGCTGTCGCCATTTTGACAGGCAATTACAAAGTTCTGAATACGGTCAATCAATTCTTTGTGCTGTGTATCGATTGTTTTATTTCCTGTTACTAAATTGTCATCAAAGGTAATGTTTAAATCGTAAGTCATAATTTGACCTCCATTTCTTTTATATGTTCTCTTAGACTCTTTTAATGTCTGGCAGTTTCGTACCTGCATTTTCTTCTTAGTCTTCTACAGGAACGAAAACATCTTTTCCTAATCCGCAGATTGGGCATGTCCAGTCATCTGGAATATCCTCAAATGCAGTTTCTGGATCGATACCAGCGTCTGGATCTCCTACTGCCGGATCATAAATATATCCACATGGTTCACATTCATATTTTATCATAGTCATTTTCCCTTTTCAATGTCGATTTATTTTTTTTACCAAGTTCATAGCAATTTTTTCTAACACTTTGTTTCTTGTATATCTGTATTTTACATGATAATTATTCTCTTGTCAATAATAGTAATTATTATTATTATTACACTTAGCATAAACTGATATTTGAATTGCAAATTTACATATTGTATATATCATGGGAATAGTTGAATAAAAAAATGAACTCTATTCATTAAAGACAGAGTTGCTGGAAATTATTTCTCTCCAACAACTTTTTTCGTCTTTAAGTCCTTGAAACACAATACTGTCCAATCAGATTCATCCAACTGTTATATTTATTCTTTTCACACACCTTTCGGCAAATTTCATTTTCCATCAATACACAGAACATCTTATCATAATCAAATGCCCAAACAGCACCATTCACATGGTTTTCCACTGCTTTCTGATCTATGTTCTTTAAACGTGTGACCATTTTTTCAATTTCTCCATTTCTCAAGTTACCGATATTTTTGCAGATAAACCGAAAGAAATTCAACGTTGCATATTCGTCATGCCAATGGAACTCTTCTGGATTGTTTTTAATTTTACTGACTCGCTGCTGTTCTTTGATTATCTGATCAGCTACACCTTTCATCGAATCTTCGTATCTCATATTACTCACCTACTCTTCCTCAACGCCCAGTGACGGTTTAAATCTTTTATCCTTTGCCTGCGGTACCACGATCTCATAAAAATAAAATCCTAAATATCCAAGTGCCTGCTTCTTCATTTTATAAAAAGAAGTCCTGCCTATTCCTAACTCCTGCTGTACTTCCACATCTGTTTTATTATAATGACTGCAAAAACAGGAATGAAGGATTTCACTGAGCATCACACCATTCGGTGCATAGAACTTCACCAGTGTCATTCCACGATAGATCATATCAGACAAGCCATAAATGATCATCAGGTTATTCATTTCCCGGTGCATCTTTGGCACATTCAGCTGATTGTTATAAATGCTCAGATAACTCAATGCATATGCCATATCTTCATTGATTTTCTCCTGGCACTCCATATCCAGTTCTTCCAATACAACCTAGTTTTCTAAAATCAGTTTCTGATAGCTTGTCATCAGTTCTTTAATATCAGTATAATGTCTTTCGATTGTAACTTCCAGATAATCCTGTGCATGACTTGCCATCTGGAAGGTAATTTCTTTCATTGATTTAATTGCATAATCTCTGTCTGTCATCAGTTTCAAAATCTCCTTATCATCATCACACTAACTGGCGGTCTTTCAGACCAGTTCGCTTTCCCCATGATTTTGATGGGAAGCAATTACTTACTACAATTTGCAGAAGCGGATATCCAAAAGGCATTGTGGGAGCTGCCTTTGCTGACCGAAATCCATCTTCTTATGTAAAACCTGCAGGAATATAAAGGGAAAGTGACTATCCCTGCCGGTTAATAATCCAAATAATATCGTCTATACCAATCTCTCCTTATGCTGTTTTTCTCTCCATAAACCATTTATCCACTTCGTAAAACAAGTGGCTTTCCTGCCCCTGTATCATACAGGTATACATCATTCCTACACCGCCTGCCTTTTTGCTGGCGCATCGCTCAATTTTCAAAATTCTGTCAATACTATATTTTCTTCCATCCTCCCATGTAAAAAATATGGGAACCAGCTGTCCGTCTTTCCGGAACTCTGCCACTACATCTACATATACTTTGTTCATGCCGACACCTCACTATAAAATCTCGATTGCTCTTGGCGATGCCGGGATTCTGCGGATATATCCATTTTGCTCCAACTGCTTGATTCTAGAAAAAGCAGATGATGTTGATCTTACTCCGATCAGTTTTCCAAATTCCCGAACTGTCGGCGGGTATCCATGCTCCTTCGTATAATTCAAAATACACTGATAACTTTCTTTCTGTTTTCTGGTTAATACTTTTTTCAAATCTATCCCTCCAATTACCCATGAAAATAACTGTGTGGATGGATCGTGTGCGTACCAGCGTCTAAGTGGGATAAGACTTTATCCTGATACATTGCCGCTCGCTGTATACTGAAATAACCAAAACGTCGTCTGATCTCATCTACAGTACGATCCAGCTTCTCTAACTTTTCCTTTTTCTCCTGATTTCCAAATAAATCCAACTGCACGGGAATATCATCTAACACAAGATCCGCAGCTCTGATTCCCAGGCTTCTAATGGGATGTTCCCATTTGTAATTATCTTTAAATAGCTGAAATGCTGCAGTTACAATCTCGTTTGTAATATTCGTTGGCTGTCGTAAATGTATCTGTCTGGAAAAACTATACAATCCATTATCTCGAACTGTAATTTCTACTGTTTTGCATTTAAATCAATGTTTCCGCAATCGTGCAGCTACACTTTCTGCCAATGCTATTTGAATGATCCAGACATCCAGATCATTTTCCAGATCTCTCGGTGTTGTAGTGCTATTACCTATCGACTTTATTGGTGCTTCATATCCTTCCTTGCAAACCGGATCTTCATCCCAGCCATTTGCGAAAGCCCATAATACATTTCCTATTTTTCCAAAATGACTCTCTAACAACTTTTCGTCTGATTCCGCAAGTTGCCCGATTGTCCGGATTCCAAGTTTTTGCAATTTCTTATTTGTCTGTCTTCCGACATAAAGCAAATCTGACGCTGGAAGCTGCCATGTCCTGTCTTTATAATTTTCTCGATTAAACTCTGTGATTGCATCCGGCTTTTTATAATCTGAACCAAGTTTCGCATAAATCTTATTCCAGGAAATTCCAATACTTACCGTTACACCCAGTTCGTATTTAATCCGATGGCTGATTTCTCTTGCAATCGTCATTCCGCTTCCTTTCAGATTTCTGCTGTCCGATACATCCAGCCAGGCTTCATCAATTCCATATGGCTCGATCTTGTCCGTATACTCCGAATAAATTTCTCTTGCCATCTGTGAAAATCTCAAATACAAATCCATCCGTGGTGGTACAAATATGATTTCCGGACAAATCTGTTTTGCCTGCCATAATGCCATTCCGGTTTTTACTCCTTTTTTCTTGGCAATATAATTTGCTGTCAGTACAATTCCATGTCTGGCTTCCGGATCGCCACCGACTGCCAGAGGCATTCCGGCAAATTCCGGATGATGTAACATTTCTACACTGGCATAAAAACAGTTCATATCACTATGCAGGATCACACGCTCACTCAAACTTTTCACCTCCCAGCTGTTTCCTTCAACATAATGTCTTATCAATCTCTGTATGTTTAGTATATATCGACATTTCGGAGATAGTCAAGTGACATCTTGGTTGTATTTTCTCCATTTTGGAGATTATTGTTGATTTTATTTCTAACATACGGTATAATGCATATAGAAAATTCAAATAGAAATGAGGCGAACAAATGCGTGATTTCGGGGAAATATTAGCAGAAAATAGAAAAAAGAAAGGATACTCTCAATCAGATCTGGTAGACCTGCTTTCTCAGGAAGGTATTCAGGTCACTACAAAAGCAATCTCCAAATGGGAGACCAATGCACGAGAACCAGCTTTACATGTTTTCCTGACACTTTGCCAGTTACTTGATATCGAAGATATATATGAATCCTTCTTTGGAGAAAACCCATATAACATTATGAGTGGATTGAATGAAGAAGGCAGAAATAAATTGATTGAATTTGCTGATATTTTGAAAGCTTCTAAAAAGTTTTCTCCACTGTCTGCAAAGATTATCCCATTCCATCATCCTGTAGAAATTACCTGGGAACCAGTTTCTGCTGGTACTGGAAATTACCTGGAGGATTCTGTAAAAGAAACCTATGACGTAGGACACCTTGCTCCTGAGCAGACTGACTTTGGTGTACGGATTTCCGGTGACAGTATGGAGCCACTTTATCATACAGGCGATGTTGCATGGATTCAAAAAAAAGATTCTCTTGCTAATGGTGAAATTGGAATCTTCTATCTCAACGGCAATACTTACATCAAGGAATTACACGATGAGCCAGATGGTGTTTATCTGATCTCTTTAAATCAAAAATATCGTCCTATCCAGGTTTTGGAATCTGACTCTTTTAAGATATTTGGAAAAGTAATCGGGAAATGCAAAGGTGCAGAAATTCCGGGATTTCATTAGATTTCAACAGCAGGTTCATGATCCTGCTGATAACAATAAGCAAAGGAAGTGATTGAATGGCAATCAATAATACACTAAAAGATATTCGTGAAGAACGGAATCTCATTCAAGCAGATTTGGCTGAAGCCATAGGTTCCTGCAGCCAGACTATAGGCCGCATCGAACGTGGAGAACGTAATCCCTCTCTTGAGATTGCAATCCGGCTGGCACATTACCTGAAAGTGCCTGTAGAAGATATTTTTCAAATTGAAGACTGAAGCACAACAGCCAGAAAACCGAGGAGTAAAATCCCCGGTTTTCCTTTTGTTCAAAAATCACTGTAATCCACTTACATTTTCTTCTTTTCTGCCTGCTCCGTCAATCAGATCATAACTCATATCTAAAAAGTCCAGTACCTTTGCTTCACTGACTGAACCATCCAGTAAAATCGTGATCCAGTGCTGCTTGTTCATATGGTATCCAGGTAAAAATCCATAAGTTTGAATAATCATATTTGTCATATCCGGATCACACTTTACGTCCATGATATCAACCGGCTCTTTTCCATCTAATCCCAGTTTCGATTTTTCAACCGTCATGATCATTGCATACCATTTTCCATTTTTATGTCGGAGTACTGCACTGTCCGGTAGTTTACTCCATAGATATTCCGGAAGTGTGCCATACTGTTTCTGCACATATTCAAATATTTCTTCTTTCTTCACAACTCATTCAACTCCTGATTCTTCTAATATCCTGTCCATAATCATACCACATTTTTGTTCCCTATACTACCTGTCAAATTCTTTTGCATTTTCCCGATTCTCCTGACTTTAACTAATAGAGGAGTAAAACAGCAAGGACAGGAAGTGAGGATACACTTCCGGGAAATCCCAATTTAGGGTACCCTGCCCTAAATTGAAAAACGCTGAAAGCAGCGATACTACTGCCCTCTCAGAAAGGAGAAATTACCAATGGCTGAAAGAAAACGAAACAAAGAAATCCATTTTTATGTCACAGATGAAGAGCGGAAGCTGATCCGCAGGAAGATGATAGAATCAAAGACCAAAAACATGGGAGCTTATCTGCGGAAAATGGCAATCGACGGTTACATCGTCAACACCGATACCACTCCACTGAAGAAACAGTATGAGGAAATGCACAAGATTGGCGTAAATATCAACCAGATTGCGAAAAAGTAAACAGCACCGGAGATCTGTATCCGGAAGAAATGAAAGAATTGAAAGAGATGATGAAAGAATTATGGCGTATCTTAAGATCTTCCCCATTAAAGTAACAGACAAGAAAGCTCTGGACTACATCACGAATCCAGATAAAACAGATGAAAAACTGTTAGTTTCCAGTTTTGGCTGTTCCCCAGAAACTGCAGATCTTGAATTTTCTATGACAAGAGAAATGGCAAAAAAGAATGGAATGGACAAAGGCGATAACCTGGCATTTCATCTGATCCAGTCATTTAAACCTGGAGAAGTTGATGCCGAAAATGCCCATCGCTTAGGGCAACAATTTGCAGACGAAGTACTGAAAGGAAAATATGAATACGTGATCAGCACCCATGTTGATAAAAATCATATTCATAACCACATCATCTTTAATGCAGCAAGTTTTGTTGATCATCACAAGTATGTTTCCAATAAGCGGAGCTACCATAAAATCTGCCGGATCAGTAATCGCATCTGCCAGGAAAATTGCAAATCTGCTAAAAATCCAAAAGCTTACCGTACCAAGCATCAGGCAGAATACCAGCTCCACGATTCACTAAAAAAAGAGCTTCAGGATCTCGATGTTACCAAAATCCCAAGCTCTAATAAAATCCAGAAGCAAATTGAAAATCTTGAATCTGAACAGGCTGCTACCCTCCGGGAAAAACAGGAATTGCAGAAAAAGCAGAATACACTGGATATCATTCAGCAGAATTTCACTGCGCTACTCAATGCTCCAGAGATCAGTTCAGACTTACTTCCGACAAAAAGGGAACCTGTTTCTGTCACAAGAGATAAATAAGAGTACACTAGCAAATCACTCATTTTCTTCCAAATCTTCCCAAGGTTTCAGACCCATTTCCTCCCAGGTGACACCATACGGTGCACCTCCGGAGGTATAACCGGCAATAAAGAAAAATCGGTCATCTTGCAAGATTTCTTCTTTGGTCAGATTATCCCTTGCTTCTTTTTTCCGTTTTGCTCGCTTCTGCTACTTCTTTTGTTTCGCAACAGCTTCTTTTCATTCCATTGTTTTCCAAAAGGTTCACTTCCATCAGCGTTTTCATGGGGGGGGGTACAGTATGACATTAGATACATCATTATGAAACGGTATATTTTTCAGAATTTTTCTCCTATGGTACAATGCCTTCCCAGCTTCATCACCCCGTTACGTAAAGAGTCATTTTGAAGCTCTTCCTGAATATATTGTGCCACTGCATTGTCGTGCAGCAATGCACACTCTGCCAGATCCTGCAGGCTTTGACCCTGTATACCCATTTTTTCAGCAGTACAAACCGCCATATGTGCCACACGTTTAGAATGATTGTTTGTTACTTTAATCAGCTCTGCCTCTACACAGTCCAATGCATATGAGCAGGCTGCTAATAACCCCAGCACATCAAATTTCATTTTTGATCTTGTCTCCTCCTTTGTTCTGTTTTCTGAGAAATCTGGAATATGCTTACCATGACAGATTTCTCAGCCTCGGATCAATAAAAGCATATGTTTTGTCTTTTCTTTAATTTTTCCATGACCGTTGGATATTTTTTATAATCTGTGTGAGGTAAGGCCTGGGCAGCTACCATCTGTTCCAGAAAATCATCCACTTCCGCAAATTGTATATAAGTCATTTCTTCCAGTATCTGATCAATATCTGCAAGAAGTTCTTTGTTCAGCAAAAGCTTCTGTGCTCCTTCCAGCGAAGAATTTCCAGCATTGATCATCTTCTCCCGTTCCATGTCAGGATACATCCCAATGGTAATGGCTGATTCCACAGATACATATTTTCCAAAAGAGCCGGCTGCATAAAATCGATCTGCCTGATTCAGTTCAAGTCCAGATTCCCGGAGCATGATCTCAACCATTATATGTGCTGCGGCTTTGGTAAGAATAAATTCGTCGATATCTTTCTGATAAAAATACAGACCCGGAGCATATTCTATGCAAAGCTGACCTTCTCGTTTCTGAATAAGATTCGTTTTTTCAGGAGAAAACTTACCACGAATATCTATCCAGCCTTCTAAAAAAAGTTCCGCAATCAGATCGACAATACCGGAACCGCAGATACCCTTAGGGCTAATTTTTCCTGAAGAGTTACCAATTACATGAACATGGATTTTTCCACCTCTTATCCTCACGCTGTCCACTGCTCCGGCATCTGCCCTCATCCCGGTATGTACTACACCGCCTTCCAATGCAGGCCCCGCCGCACCGGCGCCGCAAAGAAGAAAATCTTTATTTCCTATCACAAGTTCACCGTTGGTTCCAATGTCAAAGAAAACACTGATTCCATCCTTTTTATATAATTCCGTTTCAATCATTCCACTGATGATGTCACCACCCAGATAATTAGACTTCGCCGGATAACAATATACATAACCATTCAGCGGAATGTCCAGATCTTTTGCCGGCTGGAATCCCGGACGGTCTGCATGAACAGCATGTGGCGTATAAAAGACACAGAAAGCATCTATTCCCAAAAGAAAGTGGATCATGGTGGTATTGCCTGCTACTACCATAGACAGACATTTTCGTGACACCGGATGCTTTACATCCAGCTTATCCATGCACTCTATAATAGACTCAACTGTAGCAAGCCGTATCTCTTCCAGTTTTTTCCTGTCATCTTTGCAGAAAAAAATACGTGATAAAATATCGGTTCCCCACTGAATCTGTTTATTAAAGCAGCTCTCTTCTCCCAATATCTCACCACTATTACAATCTAAAAGTCTCACCACTACCGTTGTACTTCCAAGATCCACAGCCAGCCCATAATGCTGTCTGGCTGTATCTCCGCTTTCTATATCAACCAGCTCCCATTTTTCTCCATTCCAGGAAAGCGAAACGGTTATTTTCCAACCTGCACGATCAAGTAATGGATATAGTTGTCTCAACATGCGAACCGGAATATGAACCTCCTCTTTCACGCCCTCCGCGGATAAAGCTTCCAGAATGCGCTGCTGGTCTGAACGCTGGTCCTCTTCGGTTGGAACAGAAAGATCAAGATATAATTTTCGGCTAAGACCTCTCATAGTATTCATCTCCCTACAATTTGTGCATTTTTTATTCTGTAAAAAAAGAAGGGCATCCGTTATATCACATACTTGACGTCCTTCCTTTTCATTGTTATTTATTATACTTCTGAGAACTGATCTTTTCCTACGGAACATAACGGACATTCAAAATCTTCCGGAACATCTTCCCATTTTGTTCCCGGTGCGATACCACCTTCTGGATATCCTTCCTCTTCATCATACTCCCATCCGCAAACATCACATACGTATTTCATTAGTTAATCCTCCTAATTCTGATTTTCTTAAGTATTATTAAAATCCAAAATACATTTTTATCATACCCAGAACAAAGAGATGTACTGGATAAAAAAAATAATTTACAATCTTATTCTGCCTTCCCCGTTCTCCATTATATGTAAGGGTTAATCCAAATCCCAATAACGCCCACGGTTCTTTATACATAGCCAAAAAGCAAAATGGAATTGCCCAAACAGGTTTTTTATGAAAAATATATAAAAAATACCCAATTAAGACTGCATGATACTCATAATCCAATCCCAATATCATCGCACTCAGGCATCCGGCTCCCACGATTACAGCGGAAATGAAATACCATAATATACGCCAACGTACTCCCATTTTTTCTTTTAATGTACCTATGATCCAAATGATAACGAGTACCAAAGCCAATGTGAACATAATATTGTTTCCATTTGGCTCAAAATAGGATGCCGTTGTAAACATGTCATATGGAATTTCTGAGATTATTCCAAACAAAAGAAGCATACCTAAATATTTCCACCTGTTTGTCGTTCTGAAATAACCTTCTATCAATAAAAATATAAAGATCGGGAAAGCTATTCTTCCTAATATGTCAAAAATATCACTTATCACAAGCAATATTCCTCCATTCAAATTAGGATAAATCAGAGCCTTATTTACATGATCTATGAGCATAGTTGTAAATGCGATATACTTTAATTGTGCTCCGGATAATGTTTTCAGTTTGTTCATTTCCGCCCCTCATTGTATCGTATAACAGACATACCCATATTCATATCTGCAATTCACATTAATAGTTTTCTGCATGTACTTCAAAATAGCTCTGCGGGTGATTGCATACCGGGCATACTTCCGGTGCTTTTGTTCCCACTACAATATGCCCGCAGTTACGGCATTCCCATACTTTAACTTCACTCTTTTCAAAAACTTTAGCAGTTTCAATATTCTTAAGAAGTGCACGATATCTCTCCTCGTGATGCTTCTCAATCTCTCCTACAGCTCTGAATTTTGCTGCAAGTTCAGGAAAACCTTCTTCCTCAGCTGTTTTAGCAAAACCTTCATACATATCTGTCCACTCATAATTTTCGCCTTCTGCCGCTGCCGCCAGGTTTTCCTTTGTATCACCAATTCCTGCTAATTCCTTGAACCACATCTTTGCATGTTCTTTCTCATTATCTGCGGTTTTTAAAAACAATGCTGACATCTGCTCGTAGCCTTCCTTTTTCGCTACAGAAGCAAAATAGGTATACTTATTTCTTGCCTGCGATTCCCCTGCGAATGCCTCCTGTAAATTTTTCTCAGTCTGTGTTCCTACGTATTTGTTTGCTGCCATTTCTTTTTCCTCCGTTTTCTTTACTATTTTTTCAAAATCTGATGCTGGGTGCTTACATAAAGGACATATAAAATCATCCGGTAATTCTTCTCCTACATATTCATATCCACAAATTCTGCAACGCCATATTGTCTTCCCATCCTCGGTTTTTCCGACTGCCTGTGGCTTAGGTTTAATATTATTCTGGTAATAATCATATGTGACAGAAGGAACATTACTTAAAACTTCCATATCTGTTATCTCACCGATAAACATTGTATGTGATCCTAAGTCCTCCGTTTTATTAACTGTTACAGAAATGTATGCATTTGTACCTTCTGTAATATAATAAATACCATTTGTACCCCTAGCACACTTTTCAAATGCTTCAAATTTATTGGTATCCCTTCCTGATTGGAAGCCAAAATGTTTAAACAATTCAAACCGTGCCTTCTGACTTAAGACTGATACTGTGAATTTTCCAGTTCTCTGAATCATGTCATGCGTGTAATTTGCTTTGTTGACGCAGATACTTAACTGGTTCGGTTCTGAAGCTGCCTGAATGGCTGTATTAATAATACATCCATTGTCTTTTTCATCTTCCCTGGCAGTCAGTACAAACAATCCATAACTCAACTTATACATTGCTTTCCTATCCATTTTTTTCCTTCTTTACCTTCTCCCTGCATTTTGGGCAAATACCTTTAAATGAAATATCATAATCCAAAAATTCGATTCCATGAGTGTTATGAATTCTTTCCAGCAAATCCGGTATTTCATCCATATCCACATCTGAAACTTCACCGCATTTTGTACACCTGACATGGTAATGATTTTTCAATGAAAAATCGAACCTATTCGCTCCATCCGGAACTTCAACCTTCCTTAACGAACCCTCATCTACCAATATATCAAGATTTCTATATACAGTTTCTTTTCCGATTGTAGGATATGCTGCTTTTATATCTTGCGTTCGATTGTTTCCAACTCCCGCCGTTTCTTTTCTATCAGTTTTTTCTGATTTAACAACTTAGCTTCTATCACGTCGATGTCTCTGTTTCCCAAAAACTCTCCAATCTGACCCAATGGCATATCCAAAACGCGCAAGTAACGAATCGTATTTAAAACCTCAAACTGACGTGCACTATAATAGCGATAGCCTGTTTCCGGATCTGTGTATTCTGGTTTCAACAGACCTGCCTGTTCATAACGCCGCAGGCTGCCAACACTGATATGAAACATTTTTGCCACATCACCAATCTGGAATAATTTTTTATTCTCCAAGCTGTTTCTCCTCATGAATTATGTCTGTCATTTTCTGATCAAAACAAGCATCAACCTGTGAAGCGATTTCTCCATCAAGCCATCCTTTTTCTACCATATCATTTAAAATACCGTAAGCTTTTTCATGTGGCATTCCCTGTTTATACGGGCGGCTTTCTGTCAGTGCCTGATAAATATCGACACACGCCATGATGCGTTCCTGTGTGTTTAATTCAGCAGCTGTTTTTCCAAATGGATAGCCTGTCCCGTCCAGTCTTTCATGGTGAAAGGCAGCCCAGTCACATATCTCTTCAAAATCATCGATTTCTGACAGAATAGAATAAGTATATGCTGCATGATGTTTCATAACTGCAAACTCATCATCCGTCAGTCTTCCCGGCTTCTCCAGAATTTTGTTACCTATGGCAACCTTTCCAATGTCATGCAGCGCTCCTGCAAGATACATTTTCTGCATTGTCTCCTCATCAAATCCCATAAATCTGGATAATTTCTCAGCATCTGCAGCCACACCTATGGAGTGTGTACTCGTAAATGGTGATTTATAGTCTACGATGCGTGCGAAAAATTTCGCCAGTGCTTTAATCTGTTCAAAGCTAAGATCTTGTTTTGTACGCGGCACTCTGTTCCATAAACGAGTCTCCACATCTTTTTCTCCAAGTGACAGAAAATGTTGTTCAGAAAAAGCATGTCTAAATGCTTCTATACATTCTTCATCCGCTATAGAACCTGTGATTTCCTGAAGAAATGCTTCTACCTTCTGCCAGGTGTCTGAATCAAAAGAATCACTGCAGCAGACCTGGTCAAGCAGATCACATAGATGGATAATTCGTGCAAAAACCGGTACTTCTGTCCATTTTTTTCCAAAAGGTCCACTTCCATCTGCATTCTCATGATGATACAAAATGACATTCTTTATATCCGTATGGGATGGAATGTCTTTCATGTTCTTCTCACCTTCCGCACAGTGAATTCCCAGCTCCAGTGGAATCGCCGAACCTATTGCACTTGCAATATCATTGTGTAATTCTTCCTGAATATATTGAGTCAGTGCATTATCATGTAACAACGCAACGGCTGTCAGATCCTGCAGACTCTTCCCCTGAATTCCCATCTGTTCTGCCATGCAGACACTCATATATGCAACACGCTTCGCATGCTTATATGTTACATGCACTAACTCTGCTTCCACACAGTCCAATGCATAGGAACACGCTCCCAACAATCCCAAAACATCTAATTTCATACCCTTTTGTCTCCTGTCTGTATCATATATCTGACTGTTATTTTATCACAAAAAATTTATATAAAAAAGGTTTCATTATTATTTATACAAAAATAACAGGCAAATCTTTATCTGCATAATTATCAAATAAAAGACGGGATTATATATCATCATTATTATATTGTCAATAATATAGTAATAATTCTCATTATTGCTAAAAGATGCCCATGCTGAGCATCTTTAATCTAAATCATTGTTCTATTTTTCGTTCAAAAACATATTCAGTATCTGATGATAAATCAGACCGGAATGAATAACCAAGTCTGTCGAATTTCTTAATATCTACCGGATTCTCAATATTATTTTCTGCCATAAATCTGACCATTTCACCACGAGCCATCTTGGCATATGTACCTTTTGTTACCATTTTATCTCCAGAAGCTTCACAAAATGTAACCGAAATATATCTGTCCTGTGGTGTCAAATACTTTTCTATACATTTTGAGTATTCTTTTGATGCAAGATTAATGATAATCCTGCTGTCATCTATTACTGAACGGTATAACAAGTCACCCCAGTACTCATACAGATTTTTGGAATCTCCAATCCTGATCTTTGCCTGCATTTCCAAACGATAAGGTGTCACACCATCCATTGGTTTCAGAGCACCATAAAATGCAGACAATATTCTCAAATGATTTTGCACATACTCAAGCTGCATATCTTCAAACACAGATGGTGCCATATATTGAAAAGCAATTCCTTCATATGATAAAACAGCCGGACTGAGCATCTGATAAAGATTCATATTTCCCAATCTATTGAAATTTTGTTCTGCAATCTGGTCATTACATTTCCAAATTCCTTTCAGTTCCTCTTTTGACTTACTTTTCAACCAACTTTGTATCTCTGTCGTCTTTTCAATAAATTCAGGCAATCCATCCGGCGCTATGCTGTCAGTATCTGTAATCATCTTTTTAGCAGGGGATAATAT
>NZ_JACOQG010000035.1:0-23347 GCF_014297245.1 Blautia difficilis
TCATCCTGAGCCAGGATCAAACTCTCTGATAAAGTGTTTGATTACTCAAGACAACCAACTAGCTATCTCTCGTTTTACTGTTTTTGGTTTATTCAACCGTTCTCAAATAATGAAGTTCGTTTCTTACGAACCGAACCGCATTCGCATCTTTCGATGCTCATGTGTAAAGAATTTTCGAGAATCGTATGTGTTTCACTGTTTAGTTATCAAGGTTGTCCGTCTTTGCGACAGCTTGTTTATTTTATCATGTTGTTTTTAACTTGTCAAGAACTTTTTTAAGTTTTTTCAAATTATTTTTTCAACATGTTTGCCGTTCATCAGCAACTCGTTTACTTTATCATATGTATTCGAGTTTGTCAAGAACTTTTTTAATTTATTTTTACATTTTTTTGTAAAAATAACGGAGAAGGAGGGATTTGAACCCTCGCGCCGCGTTAACGACCTATACCCTTAGCAGGGGCACCTCTTCGGCCTCTTGAGTACTTCTCCAGACTCCGAACTAATAGTCATATATTAAATTCGAATGCGCTTTTTCACAAGTGCATGTGTTATTATAAGTAAAAAAAAGTATTTTGTCAACAGTTTTTTTGTCTTTTTTTATTTATTTTTTCAAAAACTTTTCTTTATGCATTATACTTTTCTTTTCACATCAAAAAACAGCCGGTTTCCCGACTGTTTTTTTGCTTATTCGCCTTTGGGTTAATCCCACTTTCCAGATTTCTTAATAGTTTCTTCAATACGAGTTTTAACTTCCAAAGCAAGTTCTGTAGTTTTCATGTCTTTATATTCATCATAATACATCGGTTCCAGAAAATGCACCTGTACAACCATCTTTTCGATAGATCCGGTGTCAAAAGCTTTATAGGAATCTATGAGGGCTACCGGAACAATCGGGCATCTGGACTTAGTGGCAGCCTTAAAGCTTCCGCCTTTAAACTCATGAGGTCTGTTTTTATCTTTATTTCTGGTTCCTTCTGCAAAGATCAGATAATTTCTTCCCTCTTTCACTTCTTTGATTACCTGAAGGATAACCTGCATAGACTGCTTAATATCCTCCCGGTCAATCATAAGTGCTTTCATGCAAGTAAAAACCTGTTTAAGAAAAGGAACATCTGTAAGCTCTTTTTTGGCGACTACAGAAAATGGCACCGGACACACTTGAAGGATTGCAAGTACATCAAACAATCCCTGATGATTTGGAAAGAACATAAATCCATTTTCCTTTGGAATATTTTCCACCCCATAAGCTTCTATCTTAATATTTCCCCCACATATTGCTCTGTTATCTATATATTGAAGCAATTCATATCTTTCTTTTTCACTGTATCTGTCTACATGAGATGCACACCAGCACAGTTTAAACCATCCATAAGGAACCCATATGAGATTTCTAAACACCATTAATATTATTCTCTTCATTTTTGGCCCTCACTGTGATCAGCTTACTTTTCCTGAAATTTTATCTTCATAGCCTGGATTTTTCTTTATAAACTTCTCATATGCCTTGGCATAGTCTTTATAAACATCTTTTGTCATAAAATTTGCATAATCCGTTGCAGCCTGTGTTCTCATATCATCTGTAATCTGAGATGGCGGAAGAATATAATAGCTTTTATCCTTTTTACCAATCATATAAGTGCCAATACACGGATACTCCTGGTCATCCTCCAGAACCATATTATATGTAATATATACATAAGTATACTTATCATTTTCTGAGATGATATCGCATTCCTGGATATTTACCTTCTTTGTATTGTGCACCTGAAAATACTTTATAGTTGCCGTAATCTCAGATTGCAGGCTGTCTTCTGTATCCTTCTTTTCATTGTAACAGTCTTTTACCTTTTTCTCTTTGCCATTTGCATAAGCATTGATCAATTCTTCTGTTACCTTTTCCGGAGATTTATGACTGACACCACCGCACCCTGTCATGGAAAAAATAAGCAGAACTGTTACCCCAACAATGAAATACTTCATCCATCTTTTCATGATTATTCAGTTTCCCCTCTATTTTCCTCTGGTGTTTCCTGTGTTTCCTCGTTATCTGCTGCAGATTCTTTATTATCCTTCTCTTCTTTATCCCTTACTTTGGCAACACCTGCCACAGTTACACCTTCTGTAAGATTGATCAGTTTTACACCTGATGTAATTCTTCCAAGGACAGAGATGTCTGAGCATGCAATACGGATAATAATTCCTTCTGTGGTAATAAGCATTACTTCATTGTCTTCATTTACCGCTCTGGCACCAATGACATTTCCGGTTTTCTCTGTGATCTTATAACATTTCACACCTTTACCGCCACGGTTCTGACAGGTAAATTCACTCATTGAAGTTCTCTTTCCCATACCATTTGCAGACACGATCAGCAGACAGTCTCCCT
The DNA here is from genome assembly GCF_014297245.1 of Blautia difficilis. NCBI lineage: Bacteria > Bacillati > Bacillota > Clostridia > Lachnospirales > Lachnospiraceae > Blautia > Blautia difficilis. The sequence goes on from NZ_JACOQG010000035.1 coordinate 2,387, forward strand.
GAGAATTCAGCTGCATGGCAACAATTTCATCATCATCTTCCAGATTCATTCCTCTTACACCCATAGAGGTACGGCCTGTACTTCTTACATCAGTTTCTTTGAATCGAATACACTGGCCATTCTTTGTAATCAGAATAATGTCTTTTTTATCATCTGTAAATTTTACTTCTATCAGCTGGTCATCATCTCTGAGAGTGATTGCCGCTAATCCGGTCTTACGCACATTTGCATAATCACGAATCGGCGTTTTCTTTACCAATCCATTTCTTGTCGCCATCATCAGATAACCTGTCTCTTCAAATTTTCGGATTGGAATTACTGCTGTAACAGATTCGCCCGGCATAAGCTGTAAAAGGTTAATGATTGCTGTTCCTCTGGCAGTACGTCCTGCCTCTGGAATCTCATATGCCTTCAGACGATATACCCGCCCTGTATTTGTAAAGAACATCAGATAATGATGAGTGGTAGTCATCAGAAGTTCTTCAATATAATCATCCTCCAGAGTCTGCATACCCTTAATTCCACGGCCGCCTCTGTTCTGGCTTCTGAAATTATCCACTGTCATTCTCTTGATGTATCCACGTTTGGTCATTGTTATCACGGTATTTTCTCTTGGAATCAGATCCTCTGTAGAAATATCATACACATCATAGCCAATGGAAGTCTGTCTGTCATCTCCATATTTCTCGGCAATTGCCAGAATTTCTTCACGGATTACTCTGAGAAGGAGATTTCTGTCTGCAAGAATGGCTTCGTATTTACGTATTTTCTCCATAAGATCTGCATATTCTGCTTCCAGCTTCTCTCTTTCCAAGCCTGTCAGAGCACGAAGACGCATGTCTACAATAGCCTGAGCCTGTACATCCGTTAATTCAAAACGCTCTATCAATTCCTGTTTGGCAATCTGTACATTCTGAGACGCCCTGATAATCCGGATAACCTCATCAATATTATCCAAAGCCTTCAACAGACCCTCTAAAATGTGAGCACGTTCTCTGGCTTTGTTTAAATCATATTTTGTTCTTCTTGTTACAACATCTTCCTGATGGGCCAGATAATACTCCAGCATCTCTTTCAGATTCAGGACTTTAGGCTCCAGACTTCCATGATTAGGAATCAGCGAAAGCATATTTACACCGAAAGTATCCTGCAGCTGTGTATGTTTATAGAGCAAATTCAATACTACATTTGCATTGGCATCTTTGCGCAGATCAATACAGATTCTCATACCTTCACGGCTGGAATGGTCATTCAGATCTGTAATTCCATCAATTTTTTTATCTCTTACCAGCTCCGCAATTTTGGAAATCAGACGCGCCTTATTTACCAGATAAGGAAGCTCTGTAACGATAATTCTTGATTTACCGTTGGGAAGTGTCTCAATCTCGGTTACCGCACGCACACGGATCTTACCCCGTCCTGTGCGGTACGCCTCCTCGATGCCTCTTCTGCCCAGAATTGTAGCTCCTGTTGGAAAATCCGGTCCTTTTACAATTTCCAGAATTTCCTCTATCGTAGTTTCTCTCTGCTCTTCAATTGTATTGTCAATGATCCTGACAACAGCATTAATAACTTCTCTCAGGTTATGAGGTGGAATATTGGTAGCCATACCTACCGCAATACCGGAAGTACCATTTACCAGCAGATTAGGATATCTGGATGGAAGCACAACCGGTTCTCTCTCTGTTTCATCAAAGTTTGGCTGGAAATCAACGGTATCCTTGTTGATATCTGCCAGCATTTCCATAGAAATTTTGCTGAGACGCGCCTCTGTATATCGCATAGCAGCCGCCCCATCACCGTCTACAGATCCAAAATTACCATGGCCATCTACCAATGGATATCTGGTAGACCATTCCTGTGCCATATTAACCAGTGCTCCATAAATTGAGCTGTCACCGTGAGGATGATATTTACCCATTGTATCACCAACAATACGCGCACATTTACGGTGTGGCTTGTCAGGACCATTGTTCAGCTCGATCATGGAATACAGAACACGACGCTGAACCGGTTTCAGACCATCTCTTACATCCGGCAATGCTCTGGAAGCAATAACGCTCATAGCATAGTCAATGTAGGAGTCTTTCATGGTTTTTTCCAGATCCACCTCGTGGACTTTGTCAAAAATATTATCTTCCATTCTCTATTCTCCTATTATCAGATATCCAAATTCTTCACAAATCTTGCATTCTCTTCAATAAACTCACGTCTTGGCTCTACCTTATCTCCCATCAGTGTGGTAAACGTCAGATCTATTTCTGAAGTTGCCGCCTCATCCATAGTTACACGAAGCAGAATTCTCTTCTCCGGATCCATGGTTGTCTCCCAGAGCTGCTCAGCATCCATCTCACCCAGACCTTTGTAACGCTGTATTTTGTTATTACCATCACGACCGATCTCTGTAAGAATTCCATTCAGTTCATTATCATCATAAGCGTACCATACCTTTTTATTCTTCTCTACTTTATAAAGAGGCGGCTGAGCCAGATATACATATCCCTGTTTGATCAGTTCCGGCATAAAGCGATAGAGGAAAGTCAGCAGCAATGTAGCAATATGTGCGCCATCAACATCGGCATCTGTCATAATAATGATCTTATGATATCTTAATTTTGTAATATCAAAATCTTCATGAATACCAGTTCCAAATGCTGTGATCATTGCTTTGATCTCTGCATTGGAATAAATTTTGTCCAGACGGGCCTTCTCTACATTTAAAATTTTACCTCTCAAAGGAAGTATTGCCTGTGTCACACGGTTTCTGGCAGTCTTGGCAGATCCACCGGCGGAATCTCCCTCAACAATATAGATTTCACAATTTTCAGGATTCTTATCTGAACAGTCAGCAAGCTTACCCGGCAGAGACATATTGTCAAGAGCAGATTTTCTTCTGGTAAGATCTCTGGCCTTACGTGCCGCTTCACGGGCTCTCTGGGCAAGAACAGATTTTTCCACGATCACCTTTGCCACAGATGGATTCTCCTCCAGAAAAATCTCCAGCTGCTTGCTTACCACATTATCTACAGCACCTCTGGCTTCACTGTTTCCAAGTTTCTGTTTCGTCTGTCCCTCAAACTGAGGTTCTTCGATTTTAACACTGACAATGGCAGTCAGTCCCTCCCTGATATCATCACCGCTTAAATTTGGTTCACTTTCTTTGAGCAGCTTATTCTTACGGGCATAATCATTAAAGGTCTTGGTAAGTGCATTACGAAAACCTACAATATGGGTTCCTCCCTCAGGGGTATTGATATTATTTACAAATCCATAGCAATTCTCTGTATATGAATCATTATGCTGCATGGCAACTTCCACAGATACTCCGTTCTGCTGCCCTTCGCAATAAATAATTTCCGGATAAAGCGCTTCTTTGCTTCTGTTTAGATAACTTACGAATTCCCGGATACCACCCTCATAATGGAAGATTTTTTCTCTTTCCATTCCCTCTCTGCTGTCTTTGAGAATAATCTTTAATCCCTTAGTCAGAAATGCCATTTCACGGAGACGCTGTTTCAGAATATCATAATCATATACTGTTTCTTCAAAAACTTCGCTGTCCGGAAGAAATACAACTTTTGTTCCTGTCTGTTCAGGATCACACTCACCTACCATCTTCAGTGGATACATAGTTTTACCGCGTTCATATCTCTGCTGATATACTTTACCTTCACGGCAGATTGTTACCTCCAGCCAGGTGGAAAGTGCGTTTACAACTGACGCACCTACACCATGAAGACCACCTGATACCTTATATCCTCCACCGCCAAATTTACCGCCGGCATGCAGAATAGTAAAAACAACTTCTACTGCAGGAATTCCCGCTTTATGATTAATACCTACCGGAATTCCACGTCCGTTATCTATAACTGTGATTGAATTATCCTGATTAATGATCACCTGAATTTCCGTACAAAAACCAGCCAGTGCTTCATCTACTGCATTATCCACGATCTCGTAAACCAGATGATGAAGTCCTCGGCTGGATGTACTTCCGATATACATACCCGGCCTCTTACGTACAGCTTCCAGACCCTCCAGAATCTGGATCTGATCCGCGCCGTATTCCGTATTCTCTCCGCCCATGTTATTCCTCCTGTTTATATTTAATTAAAGTATAAGGCCCAACGATCTTTTGACCCTAATATCATAAAATCAAAATATATTTGAAAATCAAATCTGTAATTTGCAAATATATTCTGATCTTTGGACATAATAATACAAATTTATTATAGCACAAAAATTATCGTTTTACCATAAAAAAACTGCTGTAACGCGGATTTTATCTGCGTTACAGCAATCTATTTTCCTTACACAGTTATTTTCAATGACTGATCAGATACTGATAAATATCTCTCTTTGTCACTCCTCTGTCATTGGCCACAAGCTTCATTGCTTCTTTTCTGGAATAACCTTTTTCTTCATAAATTTTCATATGATCTTCAATCGTTGTTTTTTCCCAGGATGCCTGCTGCTCCTCCTTCATCTCCTGATGACTTTTTCCCTCTACTACAAGTACACATTCTCCCAACGGTTTCTCTGTAGTATAAAAAGTAATCAGATTCTCTATTGTAGTATGAAATGCAGTTTCATGCTTCTTTGTCAACTCTCTGCACAAAGTCATTCTGCGATTTCCTAGAGTTTCCCTCAGTTCCTCCAATGTTCTCACTAGCCGGTGGGGTGCCTCATATATAATAATTGTCCTGGTTTCATTTTTCAGTTCTTCCAGGATCATCTTTCTCTCTTTCTTATCTGCTGGCAGAAAAGCTTCAAATGCAAAACGCCTGGTAGACAATCCTGATAATGTAAGTGCTGTGATACATGCTGCCGGTCCCGGAAGAGAAGTAACTTCAATTCCCGCTTCACAGCACATAGCAGCCAGTTCCTCTCCAGGATCTGAAATCCCCGGAGTGCCTGCGTCTGTAATCAATGCAATATTCTGTCCTTCTCTCATTTTATTGATAAGAACATAAGCTTTATCAATCTTATTATATTCATGATAACTGGTCATAGGAGTTTTGATATCAAAATGATTCAGCAGCTTAATACTATTTCTGGTATCTTCAGCAGCGATCAGATCCACTTCTTTCAATGTACGGAGAACTCTTAATGTAATATCCTCCAGATTACCTATGGGCGTAGCACACAAATACAATTTTCCGCTCATATCCATTCCTCCCTGACTTTATAATACCATAGTTTGTTTCCTGTCATTTTTTTGTAACTTTGTTTCCACCTGATATTATATCATATCGTAAATTTTAAGAATATTTTCTGTATAGACTCCGGGCTCTTTATATACAATCAAGGGCGGCTCCACTGTAATTCTGGAATTTCCACCTTTGAGAGCCTCTATCAAAACCATGTTAGGTTCTCTGTCTATGTAAGGATATACCAGCTGCATTCTTTTAGGCTCCAGATGATATTTCGTCAGTACATTCATAATTTCCGCCAGTCTGAACGGTCTGTGAACCATATAAAATCTGCCTCTGTCTTTCAGTACTCTGGAAGCCTGGCTTACCACATCCTCCAGATTACAAAGCACTTCATGTCTTGCAATAGCTTTGGGCATATCCGGATTTCTCAATCCATGTTGTCCTATCATATATGGAGGATTACTTGTTACCACATCAAAAGAAGCCGCTCCAAAAATATCAGCAGCCTCTTTGATATCTCCCTGTACAATCTCCACATCTTCTTCCAGATGATTATACTTTACACTGCGGCTGGCCATCTCTGCACATTCCTTCTGAATCTCCAGACCTGTAAAATGCTTTCCCTGAGTCTTTGCTTTCAGAAGAATTGGAATAATACCGGTTCCTGTACCCATGTCCAACGCAGTTTCACTCTTTTTCACTTTTGCAAAGCCGGAAAGAAGAACAGCATCCATACCAAAGCAGAATTTATCCGGATCCTGTATTACATAATAACCATTCTGCAGATCATCGACCCGCTCTTTTTCCCTGACCAGCTTCTCATCCATTTAATTTGGAATCTCCCTTTTTATCCTCCAGATCTCCAAGTTCCTTTAATTCTTTATCAGAAACCTTTACTTTTTTCCTGCGTGGTTTAAATTTTAATTCCTCCACAGGAAACTCCTGGATTTCTTTTTCATCATTAATATCTACAATAACCTTCACTCTCTGACGAAGCACATTTACACTTTGTACAGATCCTTGCAGTCCATCCGGAGTAGTAACCATATCTCCGATTCCCGGAAGTCTTTTATTTAATTCCTCATATGTTTCCTGTTCATTTTTTAAACAGCACATCAATCTGCCGCAGACTCCCGAAATCTTTGTCTGATTCAGAGATAAATTCTGTTCCTTTGCCATTTTTATGGATACCGGAACAAATTCTGACAAATAGGTATGACAACACAGGCATCTGCCGCAAATGCCAATTCCACCCAGAATTTTTGTCTCATCACGGACACCTATCTGGCGAAGCTCAATACGTGTTTTAAAAATAGATGCCAGATCCTTAACCAGCTGTCGAAAATCGATACGGCCATCTGCGGTAAAATAAAACAGTACCTTATTATTGTCAAAAGTATATTCCGCATCAATCAGTTTCATTTCCAGTCCATGCTCTCTAATTTTCTTCTGACAGATTTTAAAAGCATCTCTTTCCTTACTTCTGTTCTGAGACTCTCTCTCGTCATCATCTTTTATTGCCACACGAAGTACTTCCTTAAGCGGATGTACCACACTGTCATCGCTTACCTCTCGTGGTGCCAGTACAACTTTTCCATATTCAATTCCACGGGCGGTTTCCACAATTACGTGATCACCTGTTTTAATCTCGTAATTCTTTGGACTAAAATAATAAATCTTACCAACATTACGAAATCTCACACCAACTACTTTTGTCATTCTATTTCTCCCTGATTGTCAGGAACAGCAATTCAAGGGCAAGCTCAAAATTAACATTTGCCTTCAGACGAACCTTTGTCTTCTGGATAGAATCCAGAATTTTCTCCAGATTCTCATAAGAACGCACCTTTGCTTGTTCCTTTATATAATTTATTTCCTGTTTAAATACCAGATTATCAATTTCTCTGGTGGCTTTGAACATCAGCACATCTCTGAACCAAAACTGAAAGATATCCAGATAATCATTAATATTCTGCTTTTCTGCTGAAAGATTTTTTATTGCATCAGACAGCTCATATACTTCCATGGTATTGGCATATTTCAGAATCCTTAATGCATTCTGTGTCATCTCTGCAAATTCCTGGGAAGTAGCCGCTTCCTTTGCCTTTCCAATGCTTCCCTGAGCAAAAGATGCATCAATTTCCGCCTGATAATCCGGCACATGAAGATGCTCCATAAGATATTTTTTTACCAGACCATCATTTACAACCTTCAGATCAAGGCGTACACATCTTGACTGAATAGTAGGCAGCAAACCACCTATATTATTGGTCAGAAGCATGATCACTGCATATTCCGGTGGCTCCTCAATCGTCTTGAGAAGAGCATTCTGAGCCTGGGGAGTCATCATATCTGCATCTGCTATAATATATATTTTGTAAGGACTATAGTATGGCCTGATATCCACATCGTGAATCACCTGATCACGGATTTCATCAATTGTAATTGTTCCCGGTTTCTCATGGCTTACCATAATAATATCCGGATGATTCTTTCCCATTGCCTTCTTACAGGAATCACATTTCTGACAAGGTTCTGTACCACCTGCCTCACATTGAAGCGTAGCCGCAAAGGTACCCGCCAAAAGCTTTTTGCCAGATCCCTTTTCCCCTGTAAAAATATAAGAATGAGATATTTTACCAGCTTCAATGGCATTCTTTAAATGCCTGATAATTTCTTCGTGCCCTATAATATTGTTAAATCCCATCATAAGAATCACCCCTTCAGTCCATTTTGTGATGATATTATATCATAAAAGACATTCTATTGCATAGATTTAATATAATTTACAATTTCTTTCACACAATTATCTAAATCTTTGTTCTGAAATCTTTTCTCAATCCCTGCGCTCTGAATATTCTCCTCCGAAAAATCTGACTGATCAGCAATAAATCTCCTGCACATTTCCTCGTATTTGGGATTCTCCTGTTCTTTTTCCCTCTTTAATGCTCTGGAAAGCCGCTCACCATCCTCCACCTGTATATAAACAGGACAAACTGCATTTTCTCCATAATACTTCTTCAGTTTCATAAAAGATTCCAGTGTACCTATCCCCAGATAATCCGATTCTGTCAGATTCACCTGACCGTCATCTGCTGTAAAATATGTCCAGATTCCATATACGGTATGATAAGAACGCTCTTCTATTACATTTCCATTTTTTCTAAATTCATTCAATTTTTCATCACTTACAAAATAATAATTTTTTCCGTTCTCTTCTCCGTCTCTGATTGGCCGGGTAGTATATAAAACCAATGTTTTCAGTTTCAGTTCTCTCTGATCTTCCAGAAGAGAATATATCCTATCTTTTCCGGAAGCACTTTTTCCCATAATATAAAAAATCTTTCCCATTACCTGCTATTCCTTTACCGGACTGTCTATAACTGCACAGATTGTTTCATTACTACTGTCACTGAGTCCCTGTAATTCCAGTCCCTGTTCCATGTATCTTCTCATATTTCGCACAAATTGTCCAGTAATCTGTTCTCCGGGCACAATAACAGGAATCCCCGGAGGATACAGATAAGCAAATTCACCACTTATTTTTCCAACACTTTCTTCCAGGTAAACTCTCTTCTGAGGTGCATCCATAGCCTGAGAAATTGTCATAAATGCTTTCATTTTTGCATAGGAAACATTCTTCTCCGTTTTCTCCTGAACAGTTTCCACCTGTGTATCAATATACTCAATTGCTTTACACAGTCTGTCTAATCCTTCTTTTGTGTCTCCCACAGATGCAATTCCCAGAACATATTTTTCCGCCTCCATTTCCATTTCTATATGAAACTCATTTCTCAACCGTCTGTGTAGTTCTGTCCCATTAATAGAAGTTCCTACTGTAGAAAACAGCAGTTTTGACCGGTCAAAGTCATACACACCGGTACTGTTTATCATTTCCAGAGTTATCAGCTTGATATGTCCACACTTCATCAATCGCTGTCTGGTTTCCTCCAGCTGAGAAGTAAATTCTGCAAACATCTTCTTCCCTGTTGTATGATTCATTCTATCCATGCAGGCATCCATACTGGCCATAAGAATATAGGAAGGACTGCTGGTCTGATAGATACCCATAAATCTTTTTATTTTTCCCACATTTACTCTGTCACTACACACATGAAGAACTGCCGTCTGTGTAAGGGCCGGAAGTGTTTTATGAAAACTCTGGACAACAAGATCCGCTCCAAGCTCTGCTGCAGATACAGGAAAATAATCTGAAAAATGAAAATGCGCTCCATGTGCCTCATCTACAATCAAAGGAATTCCATATTTATGTACAGAACGGGCAATACTTTTTACATCTGATACAACTCCGTCATAGGTAGGAGACGTAATCAGAACTGCCTGTATATCCTGATTTTCTTCAAGATATCTTTCCACACGAGAAGGTGAAATTCCTCCGTTTATCCCCAATCCGGAATCTTCATGTGGATAAATATATATGGGATGTAAGTCTCTTATATATAATCCATGATAAACAGCCTTATGACAATTTCGCGCCATAAGGATTTTGCCTCCCTTATCTACACAGGCACTGATTGCTGCCAGAAGTGCTGCCGTACTTCCATTTACACTAAAAAAACATCTCTGGGTTCCATAAATCTGTGCTGCATATTCCTGAGCATCTCTGATCACGCCTTCTGCATGATGAAGATTATCAAACCCATGAATTTCTGTAATATCCCGGTCAAAAGGAAATGACGCTGCAGAAGAATCCATATTTCTCTTATGTCCGGGCATGTGAAAGGGATAATAATCTGACTTTCCGTATTCTTCCAGTTTTTTATATAATCTATCCATATTTTCCTTTCAAATTTTTTCTTTGATCAGACCTTAAACCTGTAACCTACACCCCAGATTGTTTCAATATATTGAGGTTTGGCAGTATTAAATTCTATCTTCTCACGGATTTTTTTAATATGTACTGTTACTGTAGCAATATCTCCTACTGACTCCATATCCCAGATTTCCCTGAAAAGCTCCTCTTTGGTAAATACCCGGTTAGGATTTTCTGCCAGAAATGTAAGAAGATCATATTCTTTGGAAGTGAAAGTAGTCTCCTCCCCATTTATCCACACACGACGGGCAGTTTTATCAATTTTTATGCCGCGGATCTCTATAATATCATTTTTATTTACATTGGAACCGACCAGACGATTATATCTCTCCATATGCGCCTTTACTCTTGCCACCAGTTCACTTGGGCTGAAAGGCTTAGTCATATAATCATCTGCACCCAGTCCCAGACCGCGGATTTTATCAATGTCGTCTTTTTTAGCCGACACCATAATGATCGGTATATTTTGGGTCTGGCGTACCTGACGACAGATATCAAATCCATCTACTTCCGGCAGCATCAGATCCAGGATGATCAGATCAAATTTCTCATTTAATGCTCTGACCAGTCCTGTATCCCCTCTGTTACATATCTCAACCTCAAATCCGGAAAGTTCCAGATAATCTTTCTCCAGATCTGCAATAGCCTCTTCATCCTCTATAATTAATATTCTGCTCATTTCATTGGTACCTCCTGATATTTTCTGAGAACAAAATACATAATTGTGCCGATTCCCAACCTGCTGGTAGCCCATACCTTACCACCATGATCCTCCAGAATCTTCTTTACAATAGAAAGTCCGATACCACTTCCACCCTTGGAAGAATTTCTGGATACATCGGTTCTGTAAAATCGATCAAAAATATAAACAATATCCTTAGCAGCAATACCTTTTCCATTATCTTCGATTTCCACCTGGATAAAATCTCCTACATCCTTGATACGGATCTGAATAATTCCTTTGGGCTTGTCCATATATTTAATAGCATTACTGATAAGATTATGAATTACACGGCGGATCTGCTCTCCGTCTGCGATCACCTGCACACCACTTTCCACATAATTGGCATAAACCAGTTCAATTCCTCTGGTTTCCAGTTCCAGACCTACTTCTTCTGCACAATCACTAAAATAATCCTCTACGTTCAGCTTACTGAAAGTGTATGGAATACGATTTGTATCAATCTTGGAATAAAAAGTCAGCTCATTGATCAGATGATCCATTTCATTGGTTTTATTATAAATAGTTTTTACATAACGATCCATCTTTTCCGGAGTATCCGCCACACCATCCATGATTCCTTCCACATATCCCTTTACAGCTGTAATAGGTGTTTTCAGATCATGTGAGATATTACTGATCAGTTCTTTATTTTCTTTATCTAATATTATTTTTTCCTCTGCAGATTCCTTCAGACGCTTTCTCATTTCCTCAAAATCCTGGCATAGCTCTGAAAATTCATCATTTCCCTCTACGTCCAGTACGAAGTCAAGATTTCCTTCTTTTATATTTTGAGTTGCCTTCTTTAATTTTACCAAAGGTGTTGCTATACTTCTATATATCCATAAGCCTATGGACAACGCTGTAAATACTAGAATTACTGTTGCCGTAAACAGAAGATCTCTGGCAATAAGTTTTACCTGCGTCTTGCTGTTTGCAGACACTCCCATGGAAATATCATAGACAATTTCTGAAGAATCTGAATTGTGTTGTGCCAGTTTTGTATGACTTAATCCATATAATGATGCGGAAAACAATAAAAGCGGCACTAATATGATCATACCAAATCCAACTATGATCCTTGTTTTTAATTTCATTGAAACCATCCTTTTCTCTGAGCCAATTTTTTTCATAACAAGATTATACCATAAAGTCTGTTTTCAATATCTAAATTTTCTATAAAATGATGACGCTAACGTCGAAAGTATATTCTGCCAAAGCCCCCGTACAACAAAAAACAAACAACCCTCCCACACAAAAATATGTAGGATGATTGTTTGCTTTTGTTTAAAGATAACTTTTTTCAATTATGCAAGATATTTTTTCAGATCATTTACCTTGTCCAGATGTTCCCATGGAAGATCTACATCTGTACGTCCGAAATGTCCGTAAGCAGCTGTCTGTTTGTAGATTGGGCGTCTCAGATCAAGCATTTTAATAATTCCTGCCGGCCGGAGATCAAAATTCTCACGAACGATCTCAACCAATTTGGTATCTGAAAGCTTACCTGTACCAAATGTTTCCACATGGATAGATGTAGGACGTGCAACACCAATCGCATAAGAAAGCTGAATTTCACACTTATCAGCCAGGCCTGCTGCTACAATATTTTTTGCAACATAACGTGCTGCATAAGCTGCAGAACGGTCTACCTTTGTGCAGTCCTTACCGGAAAAAGCTCCGCCGCCGTGACGACCAGCTCCGCCATAAGTATCTACAATGATCTTACGTCCTGTAAGTCCGCTGTCACCGTGAGGTCCGCCGATTACGAAACGTCCTGTAGGATTGATAAAATATTTTGTATTCTCATCCACCATATTTGCCGGAATAACCTCATCAAAAACATATTTTTTAATATCTTTATGAATCTGCTCCTGTGTAACATCAGGATCATGCTGAGTAGAGCATACAACTGCATCAATACGTACAGGTTTTCCAGCTTCATCATATTCTACAGTAACCTGTGTTTTTCCATCTGGTCTTAAATAGTTTAATGTACCATCTTTACGGATTTTTGTCAGCTGACGAGCAAGCTTATGGGACATATTAATAGCGTATGGCATATATTCCTCTGTTTCGTTGGAAGCATAGCCAAACTGGATTCCCTGATCTCCTGCACCAATAGCATCAATCTCGTCTTCTCCCATTTTAGCTTCCAGAGCTTTATCTACTCCGAGAGCAATGTCTGCAGACTGTTCATCAATTGCAGTGATTACCGCACAGGTATCTGCATCAAAACCATATTTACCACGTGTATATCCAATTTCACGTACTGTATCTCTTACAATCTTCTGGATATCCACATAAGCGTTTGTTGTAATCTCACCCATTACCATTACAAGACCTGTAGTTACAGCTGTTTCGCAAGCAACGCGGCCCATTGGGTCTTTTTCCATGATTGCATCAAGAATTGCATCAGAAATAGCATCACACATTTTGTCCGGATGGCCTTCAGTTACAGATTCAGAAGTAAATAAAATTTTCTCCATTTTGTTCTCCTTTTTTCATTTCATATCATATTTTATACAGATGCTAAAAAGAAACAGCCCGAAGTAATCGGACTGTCTGAATGAATGCTTCAACAATCCTCTTATTGTTCGATCACTCGCTCAGGTTGGCACCTTCCTCCGCATAAAAAGGGGTTGCCGTGGCTTCTCAGATCCTTTGTATCTCCACCACTCTGAATAAAAGGCTATTACTAATTATTAACTTTTCTGCACAACTTACAATATACTCAACCCTTTGTAATGTCAAGCATAAATTCTATTTTTATAAAAATTTTATAATCATCCAACTCTCAGACGGAACTTCTGGATTTCCTTTTCACTGGAAACTCTTTCAATCTCAGCTCCCAAAGCTCTAAGTTTCTCTTCGAAATTCTCATATCCCCTCTGGATGTATACAATATCATCTACTACCGTAATACCATCAGCTGCCAGACCTGCAATTACAAGAGCAGCACCTGCCCGCAGATCAGGAGCACTGACTCTGGCACCTGTAAGCTTGTTTACACCATCAATAATTGCAGAGTTGCCCTCTACTTTAATGTTGGCTCCCATACGTGACAGCTCATCTGCATATTTGAATCTGTTTTCAAAAATACTCTCTGTTACAATACTGGTTCCTTCTGCAAGAGCCAGAGTAACAGCAATCTGCGGCTGCATATCTGTAGGATATCCCGGATAGGGAAGAGTTTTTACATGAGTACGATGAAGTCTGCCTGCAGCGCGTACACGTACCGCATCATCAAATTCCTCAACCTCACATCCAATTTCCTCAAGCTTGGCGGTAGTTGCTTCCAGATGTTTCGGGATTACATTCTTTACTGTAACATCTCCACCTGTTGCTGCTGCAGCAAACATAAAAGTACCAGCCTCAATCTGATCAGGAATAATAGAATATTCTGTGCGATGAAGCTTCTCCACACCTTTGATACGGATCACATCTGTTCCTGCACCCTTAATGTTGGCACCCATACTATTCAGAAAATTGGCTACATCTACTACATGAGGTTCTCTTGCTGCATTCTCAATAATTGTACGTCCAGGTGCAAGAGAAGCAGCCATCATAATATTGATTGTTGCTCCCACAGATACAACATCAAGGAAAATATGGCTTCCATGAAGATTCTTAGCCTTTGCTACAATAGCTCCATGTAAAATATCCACATCTGCCCCCAACGCTCTGAATCCCTTCAGATGCTGGTCAATCGGACGGCTTCCAATATTACAGCCTCCCGGAAGAGGTACTTCTGCATGCTTATATTTACCAAGAAGAGCCCCAAGCAGATAGTAAGAAGCTCTGATTTTCTTAATATACTCATAATCTACACTTACATCACCAATGGTAGAGCCATTGATCTTAACTGTTGACTTATTAATACGGTCTACCTGTGCTCCAATGCCGGCGATTGCTTCAAGTAAAACATTAATGTCTCTTACATCAGGCAGATTCTCAATTAAAATAGTCTCATCAGTCATAATTGCTGCTGCAAGAATTGCCAGTGCTGCATTCTTTGCACCTGCGATTTCCACTTCACCTACTAAAGGATTTCCACCTTTTATTACATATTGTTCCATAAATACACCTCTGTAATTATTTTCACTCCCTGTGCGGAGACGAATAAATTATTCTCAAATGATCGTCTGTTTTTAAGTCAATTGTATATTATAGCATATATTTATCATTTGTAAACAAAAATATTATCTCACTGGTTACTATGCCCCGGTATTTATTATTTCCAAAACTGCTGCAAGACTCTCTTCCAAATCTTTCCCTTCTTCATCTACAACAATATCAGCGTATTTTTCATATAAGGGAACTCGCTCTTCATACAGATCTTTTAAAGTCTGTCCCTCTTTCAGTAAAACGCCCCGTCCCCTCAAATTGCCAAGACGTTTTGAAAGTGATTCCAATGATATTTTCAGATAAACTACTTTTCCTATAGATCTTAAATGTTTCATTGCTTCTTCGCAATAAATAACACTGCCTCCAGGAGCAATCACTGTTTCTGTCACATCTACAGAAGCATTAACCTTATTTTCTATTTCCTTGAATCTCTCCGGTCCTTCCTGGGCAATAATCTGTGAAAGCTTTCTTTTCTCCTGCTTCTGAATTACAAGATCAGTATCCAGGAACTGATATCCAAGTGCTTTTGCTAAAATTACTCCTATGGTACTTTTTCCTGAACCAGGCATTCCTATTAACGTCACATTATTCATTGTTATTCCTTTCATTTTAGCATATATGATCATCAGGTGTAAATACTAACGTTTTTTCCCCGCACCTTTTTTATTCTTTTTTACACTATAGCCAAAGGTTCCCAGTTTTTTTCCTGTTCCAAGATATTCTCCGTGGGAATATACCAGCATTTTGGCATCATTCAGATGAAATTTCTTTTTTTCATCCATATATGCAGGATCCGCATGGACAGCCAGTACGTCTGCCAGAAACATATGATGGGAACCTAATTCCAGCACCTGTTTTACCCTGCATTCAATACTGACCGGTGATTCCAGGATCATAGGAGCCTTCACAAAATCAGCCTTCTCCCGGGTAAGCTTCATTTCTTTAAATTTATCAACATCACGGCCGGAGCGCACTCCACAATAATCTGTTGCATATGCCAGTTTCTCTGTAGTCAGGTTGATTACAAATTCTCCTGTTTTCTTTATCATTTCATAGGAATACCGGGAAGGACGCACTGAAATAGACACCATTGGCGGATTTGTACATACGGTTCCAGCCCATGCAACTGTCAGTATATTATCATTTCCCTCTCCATCTGTAACACTGACCATCACTGCCGGCAGCGGATAAAGCATATTTCCGGCTTTCCAGGTTTCTTTTGCCATTTATTTCTTCCTGCCTTAATTATAATCATTCTGTCCTGCCTGTGCAGCTTCCATAAGTGCCGGAATCAGCTGTTTCTTACGAGAAACTACACCCTTCAGATCAAATACACCATCCTTTGGTTCCATATGAAATGCTGTGCTGGCCATTTCTTCACTTCCCTCACCATAATAGAGAAGCTCTGTAGACTCCTCAATGATGTTCGTCAACATAAAGAATACACGGGATACGCCGTGACGTCCACATTCACTGACCATAAACGGAATCAGACGTTCTTTGATTTCTGTCAGTTCATCGCTGTCCATGGAACTAATCTGACCAACACCAAAACTGATTTCATCTTCAGCAATAAATTTTTTGTAATCCTGATAGAAAATCTCTTCCGGTGATTTATCCTTCAGATTACTTCCTGCCTTGAACATTTCCCTGGCAAACTGCTCAATATTAATTCCTGCAATAAGTGCCAATGCTCCTGCTGCCATTTTATCTGATAACGTGCAGGTAGGAGAACGGAACATCAATGTATCTGAAATAATTGCAGCACAGAGAAGTCCGGCAATATTTGGCGAAATTTCCAGTTTTTGCTCTCCATACATCTCATACAAAATTGTAGCTGTACATCCAACCGGTTGATTTCTGAAGGAAATCGGACTTATGGTCTCCAGTGAACCAAGCTTATGATGATCTATAATTTCTACAATCTCTGCTTTGTCGATATTATCAACTGCCTGATCTTTTTCATTATGGTCCACAAGTGCTACTTTCTTTTTATGCATATCCAGAAAATTTCTTCGGGAAATTGTTCCGATACATTTTCCCTTTTTGTTAATTACAGGGAAGGCACGATGACGATGTTTGATCATCTCATTCTGAATATCATCTGTGAAATCTTCTGTACTGAATGTAACCAGATTATCTGTTTTCATAATATATCTTACAGGAATGCTCTGGTTGATCAGTCTTGCAATCGTAAACGTATCATAGGGAGACATAATAATTGCAATTTCTTTTTCATGAGCAAGCTTGATCACCTTCTCAGTTACTTCAATTCCCATTCCCACAATAATACAGCTTACATTCTGGGCAATTGCCTGAAGATGATCCTCTTCTCTGTCTCCCATAATAATAAGGTCATCCTCTTCAATATAGGCTTTAAGCATTTCCGGATTTGCAGTTCCAACCAGAACTTTTCCCTTTGTGAAATATCCATGCTCATTTCCCTCAATCACAGTACCTGCAACTGTTTCAGCAATTCTTCTGTACTGTGTCCTTGCTCTGGACAGAAGATAACTGTCAGTTGTGTCCATGTAGGTCTTTGCAATATCTCCAATTGTGATAAGACCTTCCAGCTGGCCTTCCTTGTCTCTGATCGGAAGGGAAACGATACTTTTCTCCATCATCAGATCCCATGCATTTTTAAGGGACATACTTTTATCTGCATCAGGACTCATACGTATATCCATATCCTTTACCTGGGTTCCAATATTAGACAGATATCCCGGCGGCAGCATTCCAAAACGATTTAATACATATTCTGTTTCTTCATTTATCTGTCCCGCACGCTTGGGAATATATTTTACTTTCTGGGAAGTTCTGTTTTTAATGTCTGCATAGGCAATTGCTGAACAGATTGAATCTGTATCCGGATTCTTATGACCTATTACAAATATTCTTTCCTGATTTCTCATACAGTTTTTAACCTCATTAATCTAACTTAATATTTGCAAAAAGTGCACCTAACGATGTACTGGCTTCTTCCTTTGAATCCGGAAGTTCTATCACTTCTTCTTCAATTTCCTTTGCCATCATATCTGATGCTTCTTTGATACTGAGACTTAATTTTCCATCCTTTACTGCAGTTACCTTTACCTTAACCTGATCACCAACAGCAAGAACTTCTGAAGGCTTTTTAATTCTCTTTTCACAGATCTGTGAAATATGGACAAGTCCTGACAGGCCATTGCCCAGATCCACAAAAGCGCCATAAGGCTGAAGACTCTCAACAATACCCTCTGTCACCAGTCCGACCTGTACATTAGACACTTTATTTTTTCTTTCTTCTTCTGCCTTTTCTCTTAATATTTCCTTTGCAGAAAGAATTAAACGGTTCTTTTCTTTATCTACATCTATTACCTGAACCTGGATTGGTTTGTTCAGATATTCATTTGTATCCTCTACATAAGTCAATGCAAGTTTGGAAGCCGGAACAAATCCACGGATTCCTTCTACATATACGATTACGCCTCCATTGACAACACCTTTTACTGTTACATCCAGAATTTCACCGGATTCTTTTAATTCTTTTAGTTTGTCCCAGGAAAGTACATCTGCTGCTTCCACTCTTGATAACAGAATATTTCCGTTTCCATCATCCTTTCTTACCACAGTTGCAGAAACCTCATCTCCCACTTTAACTTCCTCTTTCAGTGAAAATCCAGGCTCTCTGCTGTAATCTTCAGCAGGAATGATTCCTTCTGCATAATATTTAAGATCTATTACTACTTCTTTTTCATCTACACTGATCACAGTTCCTGTAAGGATATCCCCTTCTTCAATTTTCTTGAAAGAAGCCTCAAGCTCTGTCTCATAATCTTTCATTGATTCAGCCATATCTTTTTTTCTCCTTTATTTTATTTTTTTATTTTCACAACATAAAATTTCAGAATTAAAAATAATTTATCAAGCGGATATTCGCAATCCGCTTCGCTACTTGCTCATAACCGAATAACTGCTTCGCAGTTTATCAGAAGGAGTTTGCACTCCTCCTGATACAAGCAAGTCCCCACCCACTGCTTATTGCTTTTCGCAATTGAAGCAGGGGACTTACTTGATTCAGTTAAAAATAGCAACCATATTATATCACATCACCTATAATAATGGAAATCGCAATTTTCAAAAGAAGCTTTATATGCTATAATAAACTTGTACTTTTTTCATACAGAAAGGATATTATTCATGAATTATGATTCCGTTCCTTTGAGAGATTTCAAAGAAATTGATAACTGGGATACTGTTATGTTCGTATATCATTCTGCCCTAAAGCAGATTGAAACAAAAATAGACATTATGAACGATGAATTCCAGCACAGACATAAATATAACCCTATCGAGCATGTCAAATCCCGGATCAAAACTCCGGAAAGCATTGTCAAAAAGCTTAAACGCCATAATTACGAATCCAGCACAGAAAATATGATCCGCTATGTAAATGATATTGCCGGAATCCGAATCAGCTGTTCCTTTACTTCTGATATCTATCTGATTGCAGATATGATTTCCAAGCAAAATGACCTGACGATCCTGGCCAGAAGAGATTATATGAAAAACCCAAAAAAAAGCGGCTATCGTAGCTATCACATGCTGGTAACCACCCCTGTCTTTCTTTCTGACAGCATTATTGATACAAAAGTAGAGATTCAGATCCGTACTGTAGCACAGGATTTCTGGGCTACTCTGGAGCATAAAATGCATTACAAATTTGAAGGAGACGGCCCGGATTATATCACAAAAGAATTACGTGAATGTGCACGCTATGTTGCAGAACTGGATGAACGCATGCAGGAGCTAAACAATGCAATACAGAAATATGGAAAAAATCTTGAATAAGGTATAAAAAATAGTCCCGCAATTGCGGGACTTGATTTTTATATCTAAAGCGAGGAGTGCCCCGGTAGTGGTTTACCGGGGCTATTATTATGAAAAAAATTTATGTGTAATGATAACACATTACAACGTCTTTCGTAGGTTCTTTCGAACTGTTTATATAATAGCAATTAGTTATGAACAAATCATGAACTCAAAATGAACTTTTCGTTTATTTGCACAATTTTTTTTATTTTTTCATTGTTTTTTTATAAATTTAATACATACCTTTTTATTTCATTTTCCTACAGTTTTATTATTTTTGCACATTATCATTTTAATTCATTAAAGTTTTTTATTCTTTTGTTTACTCCTCAAAAATAATATGCTAAAAAATGATTACTCTAAAATATTTTTTGCAAATTCTATCAGTTTTTGAAGAATTCCCTTTACTTCCTTTTTTCCGATTCCCATTTCTTCCAGCTTATCATATACCTTGTTTACAGTACTTCTCAGCTGTTCCTCATTAATATCAGCATTTTTGATTTCCTTTACAATA
This sequence comes from Blautia difficilis, assembly GCF_014297245.1. NCBI lineage: Bacteria > Bacillati > Bacillota > Clostridia > Lachnospirales > Lachnospiraceae > Blautia > Blautia difficilis. The sequence goes on from NZ_JACOQG010000035.1 coordinate 22,591, forward strand.
TTTATAAGTTTATTTTCTTCCTCTTCTGTAAGTGTAACTCCTGCAGTCTCTTCTCCTGCCTGAATGATTTCTCTGATCTGCTCATCGGAAATATCCTGCTCTGCCACCTTGTCCTTTGCATACATAATAATATCAACTACTTTATCAGGATCAGAAACCAGAGAATCAATCTCATTATCTGTAATAATTTCCTGCACAGTTTCAGTTGCATCAGATGCCATGACTGTTGCTGCCGGTGCTGTTAACATAAGGGTTCCTGCAATCATAAGTATTCCTATTTTCTTTATTTTCATGATCAATTACCTCCAGATTATTCTGTTAAAATCTGTTTTCTGTTACCGGGCTATTATAACATCTCCCCTCAACCGTCTGTAAAATAAATTTCCTTGTGGTTTCTAGTACTATATTCCTTGGCTTTCTATGTCTTTATCTTCATAATTCTTTTGACATTTGTTCAAATTTTTTTCACATCTTAAACAAAATTCTATCATAATTTGCCTATATAATAAAATCATAAAAATAATAAATCAAACATTATTTTTATAATTTTCTTTTTCATATGTTGATTGTTTTAAAAACAATCGACTCTCCTTCCTTTTAAAAATAAATTTGAACGTAATATAAAAAGCATCCGTCCATGATCTGCCCCTTGTCAAGTAGACAAGCAAAATATTCAAAATGAATTTCTAAATGTATCCGCCATGTCTGATTTGATGTGGCGGGTATTTATGTTTATGAAACATTTATTCCACGGCCA
>NZ_JACOQG010000036.1:0-22804 GCF_014297245.1 Blautia difficilis
CTGGGTATCCTGGGGAAGAAGAATCAGGGTAAAATAAAAAGAAACAGGCAACTGCCCCTTGTTTAGAAAAGTTTAAATTGGTTTGAGAAAGAGAAAAGTAAATTCTGTAAAGTTGACTTCACAAAACCTGAAAAACAGAAAGAGAGCTGCCAGACAGCAGAAGAAAAAACAGAACGGACAAAAAAGACGGATTGATTACATAATAGGAAACTGAAAACATGCGACAATCTGCAGGGATACCGGGGTTAGGCTGAAACACTATATCACGGAACCGTCTATGTAGTACAGCAAAATAGGCTGTCCTCATACCGAGGGTTTCCACTTCAGTAAGCCTGAGAAGTGTCAAACTGACACTTCCTCAAACATACTAAGGTCACAACTCTCATTGCATCCACAGTCACAACAAAAAATAGAGTATTCCCTTCAATGCGTGCGATATTTCACTTGTGATTGTGATCTCGTGTTTCCATACAGCCGCACGGACAAGAAATATATTCCTTTCCCTCTTTGATTTCAATAATTTCCCAGGTATGTTCATGAGAAGTGAAGGGTTTATCCAAACAGACATGTCCATGCACAGTTGAAATAGTTGCAACGATGGCCATTGTAGCAATGCACCCAATAATTAGGTTTTTTGATTTTGCTTGCATATATTTGTCTCCTTTCATTTAGTGAATACGTATAGGCGTTTGCGAAACGCCAAACACTGCATAAATACGGTGTTTTTTGTCGTTAAAATAAAATATCTCCTCAAGGTTTATGGTAAAATAGAATTGACTAGAAACTAATTAACCAATCCACCTAAAGGAGATATACCTACATGATAACATATAAACAGCTCACTTTGGCAGAAATTTTTGAATATAGAACGAAAATAAGTTTCTGCACCATTGGGGGAATACTACGAATTGTAGATGAAGATAAGAGCATGAAACAGAAATTTGAAGAGAAAGCGTAACCAAAGCATAAGAAATACGATGTTTATTATGAGAGCCTTTTTTGTTATGATATTTGCACAGGATGTTTGAAAGTACGAAATCGGAGAAAGCTGTATGGAAGATACTTATATTATAGACTTGTTCTGGAGAAGAGATGAAAATGCAATACAATTAGTTGATAAAAAGTATAATTCCACTTGTTATTCTATTGCGTGGAAGATTCTTATGAATAGGGAAGATTCCGAGGAGTGTGTAAATGATACATGGTTTGCGGCATGGCGGTATATCCCACCCCAAAGGCCGCCAAAACTGGTAGCTTTCTTAGGAAAAATTACAAGAGGATTCGCAATTGATATGTTAAGAAAAAAGCATGCGGCAAAACGGATGGATATGCATATTGCAAACATAACGGAAGAGGTAGAAAGTTTAAATACCGCTAGAACGCATATTTTAGATGAACATATGGAAGCTGAGGAACTGATAGAAATCATCAATCGTTTCCTGGGCGGTTTATCTGACAGGGACAGGGATATTTTGTCCAGAGATATTGGGTAATGGAATCCATTAAAAATATTGCCGCCAGACATAAGATGTCAGAAGGGGCAATTAAGCAGAATCTGCTGCGGAATAAAAGGAAACTGAAAAAGATATGTATAAATTTATCATACATATATTTTTATCAATGTCATTTAGATAAGCATTTCGTCTGATAAAAACAGTATATCACGTTATTTGACTTTAGAAAACATGGTTCAGTTAAGAAATATTATGTTCAATGGGAAGTCCTGTCTGCCCCCCCCAGATGACTACCTGTGAAGAACATAAAATACAATTTCGTATACCAAAAAGACAGATTGCAGATCTGTCTGAAAAAGAAGTATAATAGTGATGATATTTAAGCCGCTCGATACATGAAATCCCTATTTCTCTTTGGACGGAGGCGGATAGGATATTTACGGTTGCTCCTGACTGGTGTCAGGTGCTTTTGTATGAGAAGCATGGTCTCAATTTCGTCACTGCTATGTTTTAAATATGCTCTGCATATGTTGACTGCGGTGGCGAAATTTATTTTGTAGATATGCTTTGTGTTATCTCGTGTTCTCACAACGGCCTGAGCTGTCACAAATTCGCAGAAGTTATATAGTATCATCCGGGCATTGAGTTCCTGAAGGATCCCGTCATACTTGCTGCTATGCCAGTTAACAAGACCTATGGTGTATTTCAGCTCACGAAAGCTTGTTTCCTCGCTCCAGCGCATTCTGTAAAGCTTTTTAATCTCTTCTAAGGGGAAGTCTTCTTCCGAAAGATTTGTGGCAATGCAGATGTAGGTCCCATTATCAAGAAGAATACGAACAATACGGAATTCGATATCATAATATGTACAGTTTTCATCCAGGAAATCCAGATCGGTAGTCTGCTGAAGAATGGTATACGTATTGGGATCCCCAAGAGTTTCTTTTGTATGGCGTCTGGTAAGAGTGGTTTTTATATGGGTATCGAACTGACTGTCAGGTAGATCATAAGCGGAAAGAATGCCGTTACTGTTGATGTCTTTCATGCGAATAATGAATTTCATATTCTTTTGAATAAGATGAGCAAAGACATTGAAGCTTTCATATCCCCGGTCTGCCATTAAAATTGCCGGCACAGAATCGGGATAACGGTCAGTTATGGTATTCAGTGCAGCACGTTCATGAAGCTTCTTTTTTCCCTGAACCAGAAAATCACAGTAAGTATGGTTCATGATATCGTAAAGAGCATTGACGTGAATCGCATTGTAACCCTTTTCGCCTTCATGGATAAAAGTTCTTTCATCCTCTGGGTCTCGTGCTATATTGACATCGGAACCATCACATGCTAAAAGGCGATAGCCGTGATAGGGCTGATCAGAAAGTTCCCTGCACTGTTCCACAAAAATATGGAACAGAAAGCTCCATCCTTCCGGTTGGAGTTTGAAATGCTGCTGGGTAAAAGAAGATTTTGCAGGGGCTGCAAGTGAATGCTCAAAGAAATCCAGGATTTCATTTGAAACAGATTTACTCTGCATTTGAACCATAAATTGAATATAATCATGGAAAGAAAGTTTACGATTTCCTGTGAAATCAGCTTCCGGGTTTTGGCAGAACATGAAATGAAGTTCATCCAGTTCAGCAATGCAGTTTTCGAGTGTTGTTTTTAAGTCAGCTAAAAAGTTTTGAGTCATAGGGTGCCTCCTTGAAATGTGTTTATATTCAAGGCTTACACAACATATATTGCTTATCCTGTCAAGTGTTTTTTGAAAAAAATGAGGATAAAAACTAAAGGAAGAGAGAAGAAAAATGCAGTTATATCAGTTTGAAAAAATATACTCTCAAATGGAAAAAGAGTTTGGAAAAATCAGAAAAGGTGATGAGGAAACTTACAGTATGCTTCTTTTGCCGATGGAAAGTAATGCGTTAAAAATCCATCGAAAGTTTCCCGCTTCAAACAGCAGAAGAATGAAAGAGGCAATTGCCCTTGTATTGTTTGATATTAAATCAAGATGTACCGGAGAAAGTTTTGACACGGGAAACTTTCGCAATGAGGATAATGAACGGCTTGAAACTGCCCTGCTTATGGCATTTGATCCATACACGAATAGTGAAATAAAGGAGCTGCTTATTTCCAGAGGGAGGCAGCATGAGTTAGATTTAAAGAAAATGCAACAATACTATAAGATTCCGGTAATGTGTCTGCTAAGGATTAAGGCTTCGATAGATACTTGGGAAAAGAATGCTGGAACGAATGGATACTTCGATTTTATAGAGGGATACATGGGAACATCCATTACGGGAGATGAAATGAAATATTCGGTGATGATGCAAGATTTGTACTATTTATCGTATAGCCGTCGTCTAAACAGAGTGTGTTCAAATATTCAACAACACTCTGTTTAAATTGTCACGCAGGCTTAACTAAATGACATTGAGGAATTATTATTTGTGTTAAAGATTTGGAAAAACACAATAATTCAGTTAATAAATCTGAAAATATGCAGTAATAGAAGAGAAAGAAATGACAAAATCATGAAAAAAGCTACACTATATTTACTGATGATTTCTTTGATAGGAATGCTGGAAGTGCCTGTACATGCGGCAGATGTGTATGCGGATGAATCAACGGAGTTATATTCTTTTGATGAAGGAGCAATGTGCGATGATGATTTCGCAACGGAGTGTCAAGCAGACGTGAGCGATAAAAAACTACAGCAAGATTTTGAATCGGCCATGAAAGATGGAATTGGTCTGGGACTGGATGATTTTTTAGAAACTTCATATTCTGGAAACAGCACTGGCTCAACGCAGTCAGACAGTGAGGCCGAAGTATTAGAGGCAGATTTTGAAGCTGCTATGCAGGATGACAACATAAAACTATCAGAAGCAGGAATTGAATCCATGAATTTGATTTCCACTAATGACGACAATATAGACGCAGAATATGCCGCTGAAATTAATGAGTGGGAATCAAAGCCAATTTTAACAAGGGCTGCTTCGACAGTGAGCAGGGTAGAGTATGGACAGCAGTGGAGAATATACAGAAAAAGTGACAATGCAACGATGGTACAGTGGGTTTTAAGGGGACTGTTCTTATATAATGGCTAGCCAGTGTAAACAGACATCTATGAACTGATATAATAATGCATCTAATACTTTTACGGTTACTTCAAAGTCACACTATCCATCCGGAATGTATGCAGTGGGAAATTGCAAAGCGGTACAGAAAAAGGGTGGAAAATTGTATTCACATGTTCTCCGGATTGGGGTAACACCTACAGGAAAAGTAGTTAAGTAACAATGATGTTGGAAATGGCAGAAGTAAAAAATACCATTTAAGACCTGGAAGAGGATGCATGATTCTCTTCCTGTTTTGTCGAAAAAATCTTATTGCATAAGTATAATGAAAGCACTTATAATAAGAATATGAAAAGAAAGTGAATGAATGCAGGTGTTGAATTTAGACGAGAAAAATACAGAACGCATGGACGCCATTAACAAGTTTACGTTAATGGATGATACGTTTATGACACAGGTGTTTTCCAGTGATTTAGAGTGTACTGAGGAACTCTTGAAGATCATTTTAAAAAGAGATGATCTGACGGTAACGAAATCTGTTACACAGTTGACGATTGGAAATTTGTTTGGACGATCTGTCAGATTAGATATATACGCTAATGATTCCGAAGGAAAACAGTACGATATCGAGGTCCAACAGGATGATAGTGGGGCAGTACCAGAACGTGCCAGATTAAACAGCTCATTATTTGATACCAGACTTACAACATCAGGAAGTAAATATACAGAGATGCCAGAGACATATATCATATTTATAACGTCTAATGATGTGTTGGTAGGTGGACTTCCGATTTATACAATAGAAAGAACAGTACAGGAAACAGGGAAACTGTTTAATGATAAAGCACATATTGTATATGTAAATGGCTCTTACAGAGGAGATGATGAGGTTGGCTGGCTAATGCATGATTTTAACTGTGTTAATTATCACGAAATGCATAATGCAAAAATAGCTGCGAGAGTAAGATATTTTAAAGAGGAACCGAAAGGAGTGGCTGATATGTGCAAGACGATGCAGGTAATTGTAGATAGAGAACGTGATGAGGCAGAAGTAAGCAGAAGTAAAAAAATCGCATGGAATATGTGGAAAAATGGAGAGCATGATCTTGATAAAATTGCAGAGACCACATTGCTGTCCGTTGAGCAGGTACGAGAGGCTATTACACAAAAGAAAGCGTAAAATCTATTACAGAGGATGTTGCAGTTCAGGGTTCTTCCGATACTGAAGCGGCTGTCTGATGATATTTCTATTGCAGGTTATGATGGAATTGATATTGCGAAAATTCTGGAGCCAAAGCTCACCACCCTTTGTCAGGACACAGCGGCAATTGGCAGGATAGCTGCGGAGAAGCTGATCGATCTGATTGAGAATCCCAAGACTACATTGATTGATCGTTTTTCAGTAGACGGAACTTTGTTTAAGGGGGCATCTGTGAAAAAAATAAAAAAATAAGATGTCTGAAAAATCAGGATCCTGCTTCACATAAGTTATAAAAAATGATATAATTTATGAACTAAAATATAAAAGTCAGAGGTTAATATGGATTACCAGAGTATTATAACTTTTTTTATGGAAATGGCAGGTACGATTGCTTTTGCTGCTTCCGGGGCAATGGTAGGTGTAGAACGGAATATGGACATTTTCGGTGTCAGTGTACTGGGTGTAGTTACAGCTGTAGGCGGAGGTATGATCCGGGATATTGTGCTGGGGATTATTCCACCTAATGTGTTTACAAATCCGGTATATGCCCTGGTGGCTACCATTACTTCCTGTCTGGTTTTTCTGGTTTTTTACTGGAAACGTCAGCTTTTGGAAGGGCATATGCGGCTTACCTATGACAGAGTCATGCTGGTGATGGACTCTATCGGTCTGGGAATTTTTACAGTAGTGGGAGTGAATACGGGAATTCGCAGTGGATATATGGATAATGTGTTTCTCCTGGTGTTTCTGGGAACGATTACAGGAGTAGGGGGAGGCTTGCTGCGTGACATGATGGCAGGAGTACCGCCTTATATTTTTGTAAAGCATATTTATGCATGCGCGTCTATTGTAGGAGCGGTTGTATGTGTGTATATGAATCGTTTTGTGGGAAATGTGGAAGCAATGATGGTAGCCTGCTTTATAGTCATACTGATTCGGTATCTGGCAGCACATTATCGCTGGAATTTGCCCAGATTGTCTCATAATGAGAGTGAAAAATAAAAAGGAGTCCGGATTTATTCCGGACTCTTTCTTGACTTTATAGCAGGATAGTTATTGAGTGCTTATTTATTTTGTATCCTGGAGAGCGAGATAACCTTCTTCGCCTGTACGGATCTTAACAACATTTTCAATGTCATATACAAATACTTTACCATCACCGATCTGACCTGTATGAAGGACTGCTTTGGCAGTTTCAATCACTTTCTTTACAGGTACCAGGCTGACAACAATCTCAATTTTGATCTTAGGAAGAAGATTCATTTCTACTTCAACACCACGATAGTAGGATGGAGCACCTTTCTGTACGCCGCATCCGAGAACATTTGTGATAGTAATACCTGTAACACCGATCTCATTCATTGCCTGCATAAATTCATCAAGCTTATTCTGACGTGTGATGATAACAACCTTTGTAAGTTTATGAACGCCTTCTTTCGGAAGTTCAGGAACTGATTCAGCAGGAGCGGAAGGTCTGGCTGTAACAACAGGAGCTTTTACAGAAGTTCCCATAGGAGTTGGAACGCCTGCCATTGCGAAACCGTCATAAGCACTTGCAAGACCATGTTCTTTGGAGTCAAGACCTGCGATTTCTTCTTCAGCTGAAACACGAAGCCCGATTGTATGTTTGATTACCTGGAAGATGATTGTCATGGTAACAACAACCCATGCGATTGTAATGATCATACCTGTGAACTGAACACCAAATCCGTGGAAACCGCCGCCTGTAAGGAGTCCTTTCCAACCTGTACCTGCACCGTCGGAGAAAAGACCAACTGCAAGAGTACCAAATGCACCGTTTAAACCATGAACACCGACAGCACCAACAGGGTCATCGATTTTCAGGACTTTGTCAATAAATTCAATACCAAATACTACGATAAAACCGGAAACAATACCGATGATTGCTGCGGATGTAGGAGAAACTGTATCACATCCTGCTGTAATTGCTACAAGTCCTGCAAGAGAACCGTTCAGGGACATGGAAACATCCGGTTTTTTGTAACGTACCCATGTGATGATCATAACAGTTACAGTTGCAACAGCTGCTGCAAGGTTAGTAGTAACGAAGATTTTACCTGCACTTATGATTGCATCGCCTTCCATACTGACTGTGGAAGCACCGTTAAATCCGAACCAGCAGAACCAGAGGATAAATACACCTAAAGCACCAACTGTAAGGTTGTGTCCCGGGATAGCTTTTGATTTGCCGTCTTTTGTGTACTTGCCGATACGAGGTCCAAGGATGATGGCACCGATCAGAGCTGCCACACCACCTACCATATGTACTGCACAGGAACCTGCGAAATCATGAAATCCCATCTGACTGATAAATCCACCGCCCCAGATCCAGTGTCCGGATACCGGATATACAACAAGACTGATCATAAGGCTGTAGACACAATAGGAAAGGAACTTGGTACGTTCTGCCATTGCACCGGAAACAATGGTTGCGGATGTTGCACAGAATACTGTCTGGAAGATTAAGAATGCCCAGAAAGGAACTCCGTCAGGAAGCATTCCGGAACCATAGTTTGCTTCAGAAGCAATACCACCGATCTTTCCGATAAATCCATTGCCTGTACCAAACATCAGACCGAAACCAACCAGCCAGAAGACCGGAGTACCGATACAGAAGTCCATCAGGTTTTTCATAATAATGTTACCTGCGTTTTTTGCTCGTGTGAAGCCTGTTTCTACCATTGCGAATCCGGCCTGCATAAAGAAGACCAGTGCGGCGCCGACCAGCACCCATATTGTGTTTACTGAAGAAAATTCCATAATATTACTCCTCCCTCATTCATGAATAAATTTCCTCTATATCGAAAAACGCGGCAGAATCCCTAAAAGGTTCTGTCGCGCTTTTGCGAACTTAAAATTTTTTTTATAAATATATGTAAAACAGGGGAATATCAAAATATCGTGTGATTAATGGATGAGGAAATCGATAATGAATTATGAAGTAGAGTTCATAAAGGGATATTCCCCTGTTGTTACCAATGTAGTCAAGTGGATATTCGCAATCCGCTTCGCTGCTTGCTCATAACCGAATAACTGCTCCGCAGTTATTCGGTTAAATATTTACGGATTGTTCCGTTGCTTTGTAGCTCCAACAATTCTATAAACATTCAGAATCATATCATTTATACGGAAAACAGAAGCTTGTCATAGGTAGGATATGGAAGCAATGCATCCGGTATCAGTGTTTCAGCTGTATCTACAGATTTTCTTAAGCTTTCCATGTCGGAAAGTACTATGGACTGATATGCCTTTGCATTTGCAAGAGGATCCTCTGTGGCAAGAGCTGTTGCTGTATCTGCTTTCAAGGTTTCCAGACCTTTGGTGATATCACCGGCAAGATCAGAGAGTTCTTTGATCAGTTTACCTTCTGCATCAGTACTGATATCTGCAATAACAGATTTTTTGGAAATAGCAGTAGACGCCAGCTTGTCAATATATTCAAATACAGATGGAAGGAAATCCTTCTGTACCATTTCAACCATAGTATTGGATTCGATATTAACGATCTTGGAATAGGCTTCCAGCCAGATTTCATAACGGGATTCAATTTCTTCTTTGGTAAAAATGCCATATTTTGTGAAGAGCTCGATATTTTTGTCTGCAATCCACTGTGGAAGAGCATCCGGGGTAGATTTCAGGTTAAAGAGACCCCGTTTTTCAGCTTCAGCAATCCATTCATCTGTATAACCATTACCATTAAAAATAACACGTTTGTGAGCAATAATGGTCTTTTTGATCAGTTCATGGATTGATTCTTCCATTTTGTCTTCCGGAACATCTTTTAATTCCTCAGCAAACTGATGAACAGCCTCAGCAACAGCTGTGTTCAGGATGATATTTGGGTTTGCAACAGAAGCTTCAGATCCCAGCATACGGAATTCAAATTTATTACCGGTAAATGCGAATGGTGAAGTACGGTTTCTGTCTGTGTTATCTTTTACAAAGTGCGGAAGAACCTTGGCACCGATGTTCATCTGGACAGCACGGCTTCCTGCGAAATATTCATCTTTTTCAATTGCTTTTAATACTTCTGTAAGTTCATCACCAAGGAAGACGGATACAACTGCAGGCGGAGCCTCGTTGGCACCCAGACGATGATCATTTCCTGCACTTGCAACAGAAATACGAAGTACATCTGCATATTCATCGACTGCTTTGATCACAGCAGTAAGGAAAATCAGAAACTGTGTGTTTTCTCCCGGCGTTTTGCCAGGATCCAGAATATTTATGCCATCATCTGTGATCATAGACCAGTTATTGTGCTTTCCGCTTCCGTTAATGCCGTCAAATGGTTTTTCATGAAGGAGGCAGACCAGACCATGCTTGTCAGCAACTTTCTTCATGATTTCCATTGTAAGCTGGTTGTGGTCAACTGCAACATTTGTGGTATCAAATACAGGAGCTAATTCATGCTGTGCAGGAGCTACTTCATTGTGTTTAGTTTTGGCCGGGATGCCCAGCTTCCAGAGCTCAACGTCCAGATCATGCATGTAAGCTGCAACTCGCGGCTTAAGTGCTCCGAAATAATGATCTTCCATCTCCTGTCCTTTTGGAGCAGGGGCACCGATCAAAGTACGTCCACAGAATACCAGATCTTTTCTTTGTTTATATAATTCTTTGTCTACCAGGAAGTATTCCTGCTCCGGACCAACGGTGGTATTTACATGTTTAATGGTTTTGTTTCCTATAATATGGAGAAGATTTACAGCCTCTTTGTCCAATGTCTGCATGGAACGAAGAAGAGGAGTCTTTTTATCCAGTGCTTCGCCACTGTAGGAGCAGAATGCTGTAGGAATGTAAAGTGTTCCGTCTTTAATGAATGCAGGAGAAGTTGGATCCCATGCAGTATATCCTCTTGCCTCGAAGGTGGCACGCAGTCCGCCGGATGGGAAACTGGAAGCATCAGGTTCACCTTTTACAAGTTCCTTACCGGAGAAATCCATGATTACCTGTCCATCGCCTGTTGGAGAGATAAAGCTGTCATGTTTTTCTGCTGTTACGTTTGTCATTGGCTGAAACCAGTGTGTATAATGTGTTGCTCCGTTTTCTGTTGCCCATTCTTTCATGGCAACAGCTACAGAATTTGCAACATCCAGTTCAAGGTGGGTGCCGTTCTCAATTGTCTTTTTTAATGCTTTGTACATGTCTTTTGGCAGTTTGCTTCTCATTACTTTGTCATTGAAGACCAGGCTGCCATACAGTTCAGGGATATTCTGTGCCATATAGGTATTCTCCTTTCGAATTATGGTTCATCAATTTTTTTCGTCTCATAGAAAATCCCTCATTCGCATAACATTTTCTATAAAACGAAAAGTTTTGTATAAAACGAAAAAGGCACTTCGAATCTGATTTACATCAGTTCAAAGCGCCTTTGCTTTATGTGCTGTACTATAAACGATATAAAAAGAGATGTCAAGTACTTTTTTAAAAAAATAGAAAAAACAGAAAAAATTACAGACAATAAAAATAAAAAGGAACAGTTGACAAATTTAATTCTGTTATTATAATTTACTATGCAAGTTTTTAACGATATGATAGAAATCGGAGGAGAGATCAGATGGCTGGAATAAAAGAAGAATGTGGGGTGTTTGGTATTTATGATCTGGATGGAGGAAATGTGGTTCCATCCATATATTATGGATTGACTTCCCTGCAGCACAGAGGACAGGAATCATGTGGACTGGCAGTTTCAGATACCAGAGGAGAGAGAGGAAATGTAAAATTTCACAAGGATCTTGGACTGGTAAGTGAAGTGCTTCGCCAGGATGTAGTGCGTAAATATTCAGGAGACATTGGAATTGGTCATGTAAGATATTCTACAACAGGAGCTTCTGTTGCTGAAAATGCGCAGCCCCTGGTTTTGTCTTATGTAAAGGGAACTCTGGCGCTGGCTCATAATGGAAATCTGGTCAACACACCGGAACTGAAGTGGGAACTGATCCAGAATGGTGCAATTTTCCATACAACTACAGATTCAGAAGTGATTGCTTTCCATATTGCAAGAGAACGTGTGCATTCCAAAACAGTAGAGGAAGCTGTTTTAAAAACAGCCAGGAAGATTAAAGGCGCTTATGGACTGGTTGTTATGAGCCCGAGAAAACTTATCGCTGTCCGAGATCCTTATGGCCTGAAGCCTTTATGCCTGGGAAAAAGAGGAAATACTTATGTAATTGCTTCTGAAAGCTGTGCGCTGACCTCAGTGAGTGCGGAGTTTGTCCGTGATATTGAACCGGGCGAAATTCTTACTATCACAAAAGATGGACTGAAATCCAATATGGAACTTGCCGGTACAAAAAAGGCACATTGTGTATTTGAGTATATTTATTTTGCCCGCCTTGACAGTACAATCGATGGAGTAAAGGTTTATGATGCCAGAATCCGGGGTGGTAAATCGCTTGCCAAGTCTTATCCTGTAGAAGCAGACATTGTTACAGGTGTTCCGGAATCCGGTCTTCCGGCAGCAAAGGGATACTCAGAAGAATCAGGGATTCCCTTTGCATTTGCATTTTATAAAAACAGCTACATTGGACGAACCTTTATCAAGCCTACCCAGGAAGAAAGAGAATCCAGTGTACATCTGAAATTAAGTGTGCTGGAGTCTGTAGTGAAGGGAAAAAGAATTGTTCTGGTAGATGATTCAATTGTAAGAGGTACCACGATTGCCAATCTGATCCATATGTTAAAAGAGGCTGGTGCAAAAGAGGTACATGTGCGTATCAGTTCCCCGCCATTTTTGCACCCGTGTTATTTCGGCACAGATGTACCTTCTAATGATCAGCTTATTGCTGCCAGCCACAGTGAAGAAGAAATCTGTCAGATGATCGGTGCGGATTCTCTTGGATATATGCAGACAGATTATTTGAAAGGCATGGCAGGAGGACTTCCTCTCTGCAAGGCTTGCTTTGACGGTAAGTATCCAATGGATATTCCTGACTATAAAGATGCTGATTTTATGGATATTGTAAAATGCTGATTCCTGAGAAAGAAAGGATGTACCAGCATATCCATTAATTGGATACAGGAAATAAAAAATCATGAAAATTGGGGAAAATGCATATAATTATAAAGAGATTCCCGTAAAATGGTCAAGCCAATATGAGAATATATAAAATATGAAAAGACAAAATAGCTAAATTCGCAGCATTATAATTGTACGAAATATACAAAATGAAATAGAAAAAACGTCAACAGGAAATCGTGAAAAATCTTGACAAATCGAAATGTGTAGGACATAATGTGTGCAATTGAAAGGTGATAGGTTCACTGATAAAAGTATGAACAGAGTATCCAGAAAGGGTGATCATTATGACACAGAGTAAGATTAAGTTAAATGCAGCGGAGGATGTACAGGAATTTGTAAATGCAGCTTCCAAATGTGATTTTGATATTGATATTTATTATAATAGGTTTCTCATTGACGCGAAATCCATTCTTGGGATTTTGAGTATGGATCTGACAAAGGTTTTGACCGTAGATTGTCATGGAGAAAATAAGGAGTTTGAGCGTACTCTTCAAAAGTTTGCAGTAGCCTGAAGCTATAAAAGTCGGGAACAGTATATCTGTTCCTGATTTTTTTTACCGAATCAGATATTTCAATATTGACAAAGATAAAAAATTGTTTTATAGTATAGCATATTTTTAAGATAAAAATCGGAAATATGGTTTCGAATAAGAAAGATAAATCTGACAAAGGCGTCAGGTACAGAACTTGTGGGCAAAGTGTCCCTATAGAGCTTCTGTACTTGGCGCTTTTTATTATTGAAATCCAGATTTTCCGGAAAGAATTTATGTTATCAGTTTTAGAGAACCAAGGATGATGGAGGAGGAAATCAAATGGCAGTAAAGTATGTATTTGTCACAGGAGGCGTTGTTTCCGGTCTTGGAAAGGGAATTACAGCTGCATCTCTGGGACGTCTTCTTAAAGCAAGAGGCTATCAGGTCACCATGCAGAAGTTTGATCCCTACATTAATATTGACCCGGGAACTATGAACCCCATTCAGCACGGAGAAGTTTTTGTAACAGATGATGGTACAGAAACTGATCTGGATCTGGGACATTATGAGAGATTCATTGATGAGAGTCTTGATAAAAATTCCAATGTGACAACCGGTAAGGTTTACTGGTCTGTTCTTCAGAAAGAACGTCACGGAGATTTTGGTGGAGGTACCGTGCAGGTAATCCCTCATATTACAAACGAAATTAAGGGACGCTTCTATCGCGCAAAATCATCAGATGAAGATAAGATTGCCATTATCGAGGTGGGAGGAACTGTTGGTGATATTGAAAGTCAGCCGTTTCTGGAAGCAATCCGTCAGTTTCAGCATGATGTGGGACATGACAATGCAATCCTTATCCATGTGACTTTGATTCCTTATCTGAAGGCATCCGAAGAAATGAAAACAAAACCTACACAGGCAAGCGTAAAGGAACTTCAGGGAATGGGAATCCAGCCGGATGTACTGGTGTGCAGAAGTGAACATGAGCTGACAGAGGACATTAAAGAAAAAATCGCTTTATTCTGCAACGTACCTGTATCCCATGTGCTTCAGAATCTGGATGTGGAATATTTATATGAAGCTCCTCTTGCAATGGAAAGAGAGAAGCTTGCAGATGTAGTTCTTTCAAGTCTCCGTCTGGAAAACAGAAAACCGGATTTAAGCGACTGGGAGGAAATGGTAGAAAGTCTGAGAAATCCGAACAAAACAGTTAAAATCGCAATCGTAGGAAAATATACACAGCTTCATGATGCATATCTCAGTGTAGTAGAGGCACTGAAACATGGCGGAATTTCCTGCAGAGCCAAAGTAGAGCTTGACTGGATTGATTCCGAAGAACTGACAGAGAAGAATCTGGATCAGCAGCTTCACAATGTAGATGGTATCCTGGTTCCGGGTGGTTTCGGAAACAGAGGTACAGAAGGAATGATCCTGGCAGCACAGTATGCAAGAGTACATAAGATACCATATCTTGGAATCTGCCTGGGAATGCAGATGGCAATCGTAGAATTTTCCCGCCATGTACTTGGATACGAAGATGCAAACAGTATTGAACTGGATCCGGATACCAAACACCCGGTGATCGCACTGATGCCGGATCAGGAAGATGTCGAGGATATCGGTGGAACCTTAAGACTTGGAAGCTACCCATGTATCCTTGCAGAAGGCTCTAAATCCTATGAACTCTTCGGTAAGAAAGAGATTCATGAGCGTCACAGACATCGTTATGAAGTAAACAACGCATTCCGTAAAGAACTTCAGGAGAAGGGAATGAATATTGTAGGAACTTCTCCTGACAACCGAATTGTAGAAATGATCGAGATTGCAGGGCATCCGTTCTATGTAGGAACCCAGGCACATCCTGAATTCAAATCCCGTCCGAACCATGCACATCCTTTATTCAGAGGATTTATTCAGGCGGCAGTCGATTATAAAGGTAATTAATTACTCAAACACATTCGTGTACTTGAAATAAAAAATAAGCGAAGAACAGCAGAAATAGAAAGGATGAGGAGATTATGAAAGAAGTGAGAGAACAACAGCAACAACAAGGTCTGTACCGGCCTGAATTTGAACATGACAACTGCGGTATCGGAGCAGTTGTCAATATCAAAGGAAAGAAAACCCACGATACTGTTGCAAACGCATTAAAAATCGTAGAACATCTGGAGCACCGTGCAGGTAAAGATGCAGAAGGCAAAACCGGTGATGGTGTAGGTATTCTTCTTCAGATTTCCCATAAATTTTTCAAAAAAGCCTGTAAGAAAGAGAAATTTGAGATTGGCGATGAGAGAGAATACGGTATCGCACAGTTTTTCTTCCCACAGCACGAGATCAAACGTGCACAGGCAAAGAAGATGTTTGAGATCATCCTTGAGAAAGAAGGTCTGAAGCTTCTGGGCTGGCGTCAGGTTCCGGTATTCCCGGAAGTGCTTGGACACAAGGCAAGAGAGTGTATGCCATGCATTATGCAGGCATTTATCAAAAAGCCGGAAGATGTGGAAAAAGGTCTTCCATTTGACCGTATGCTCTACATTGCAAGACGTGAGTTTGAGCAGAGTAATGATAACACTTACGTAGTTTCCATGAGCAGCCGTACCATCGTTTACAAAGGTATGTTCCTGGTTGGACAGCTTCGTACTTTCTTCGAAGACCTTCAGAACCCGGATTATGAATCTGCGATTGCCATGGTACATTCCCGTTTCAGTACCAACACAAACCCAAGCTGGGAGAGGGCACATCCTAACCGTTTTATGGTACACAACGGTGAGATCAACACCATCCGCGGCAACGCAGATAAGATGCTTGCAAGAGAAGAAAACATGGAATCACCATATCTGGAGGGACAGCTTCATAAAGTGCTCCCTGTTGTAAACAGAAATGGTTCCGACTCTGCAATGCTTGACAATACACTGGAATTCCTGGTAATGAGCGGCATGGAGCTGCCTCTTGCAGTGATGATCACAATCCCTGAACCATGGGCAAACAATGATACTATTTCACAGGCAAAGCGTGATTTCTACCAGTACTATGCAACCATGATGGAGCCATGGGACGGACCTGCATCTATCCTCTTCTCGGACGGTGATGTGATGGGAGCTGTCCTTGACAGAAACGGTCTCCGTCCATCCAGATATTATATTACCTCCGATGGTTACATGATCCTTTCCTCAGAAGTGGGTGTTCTGCCGATTCCGGAAGAAAAGATCGTATTAAAAGAGCGTCTTCATCCTGGAAAAATGCTTCTTGTAGATACTGTAAAGGGAAAAGTAATCGATGACAATGAACTGAAAGAGGGCTATGCAAAAATGCAGCCATACGGTGAATGGCTGGACAGCCATCTGGTACAGTTAAAAGACATCAAGATTCCTAACGAAAGACCGGAAGAATATACACCTGAGCAGAGAGCGCGTCTGCAGAAAGCATTCGGTTATACTTATGAGCAGTATCGTACTTCCATCAGAAACATGGCGTTAAATGGTGCAGAGAGCATCGGCGCTATGGGTGTAGATACTCCGCTGGCAGTATTTTCCAAACAGAACAGACCATTATTTGACTACTTTAAACAGCTCTTTGCACAGGTTACCAATCCTCCGATCGATGCGATCCGTGAGGAGATCGTTACCAGCACAAGTGTTTATGTAGGCAAAGACGGAAACCTGCTGGAGCAGAAACCGGAAAACTGTCAGGTATTAAAGATCAATAATCCGATCCTGACAAATACAGACATGATGAAGATTAAGAGCTTTAAACATGAAGGCTTCAAGACAGCGGTTGTTTCTACCTTATATTATAAGAGTACGAAACTTGAGAGAGCCATTGACCGTCTTTTCGTAGAAGTAGATAAAGCATTCCGTGAGGGTGCAAACATCCTTGTTCTTTCAGACAGAGGAGTAGATGAAAACCATATGCCGATTCCGTCACTTCTGGCAGTATCCGCAGTTCATCAGCATCTTGTAAAGACGAAAAAGAGTACATCCCTTGCCATCATTCTGGAATCCGGAGAGCCAAGAGAAGTACATCACTTTGCAACCTTACTTGGCTATGGCGCAAGTGCAATCAACCCGTACCTTGCCCTTGAGACCATTCATGAACTGATCGACAGTCATATGTTGGAGAAAGACTATTATGCAGCAGTAGATGACTACAATCATGCAGTGATCAGCGGTATTGTAAAGATTGCTTCCAAAATGGGTATTTCCACCATCCAGTCTTATCAGGGATCTCAGATTTTTGAGGCAATCGGTATTTCCTCAGATGTGATCGAGAAATACTTTACTGGTACAGTCAGCCGTGTAGGCGGAATCACTCTGGATGATATTGAAGAGAATGTAGAGAAGCTTCACTCAGAAGCATTTGACCCATTAGGACTTCCTACAGACCTGACTCTGGACAGCGTAGGCGCACACAAGATGAGAAGCCAGGGAGAGGAACATCGTTACAATCCTCAGACCATCCACCTTCTGCAGCAGTCCACATGGACAGGAAGCTACGATCTGTTCAAACAGTACACAGATCTGGTGGATAAAGAAAACCACGGAAACTTAAGAGGACTTCTGGACTTTAAGTTTGCTGAGACTCCGGTTCCACTTGAAGAAGTGGAGAGCGTAGATGATATCGTAAAACGATTTAAGACAGGTGCCATGTCTTATGGTTCCATTTCACAGGAAGCACATGAGACACTGGCAATCGCCATGAACCACCTCCATGGAAAATCCAATACAGGTGAGGGTGGTGAAAGTGATGAAAGACTGGATTCCGCAGGAAGCAGTGATGACAGATGCTCTGCGATCAAACAGGTTGCCAGCGGACGTTTCGGTGTAACCAGCCGTTACCTTGTATCTGCAAGAGAAATCCAGATTAAGATGGCACAGGGTGCAAAACCTGGTGAAGGCGGACATCTTCCTGCAAAGAAGGTATATCCATGGATTGCCAAAACCCGTCATTCCACACCGGGTGTCAGCCTGATTTCCCCGCCACCGCACCACGATATCTATTCTATCGAGGACCTGGCACAGTTAATCTATGACCTTAAGAATGCAAATAAATATGCAGATATTTCTGTTAAACTGGTATCTGAAGCAGGTGTGGGCACAGTCGCAGCAGGTGTTGCCAAAGCGGGTGCACAGACGATCCTGATCTCCGGTTATGACGGAGGTACAGGTGCAGCTCCAAGAAGTTCTATCCACAATGCAGGACTTCCATGGGAACTGGGACTTGCAGAAACACATCAGACACTGCTTAAAAATGGGCTGAGAAATCGTGTCCGCATTGAGACAGACGGTAAGCTTATGAGTGGTCGTGACGTTGCAATCGCAGCATTGATGGGTGCAGAGGAATTCGGCTTTGCAACAGCTCCTCTCGTAACCATGGGATGTGTAATGATGCGTGTATGTAACCTGGATACCTGCCCGGTAGGTGTGGCAACACAGAATCCGGAACTCCGCAAGAGATTTAAAGGAAAACCGGAATATGTCGAGAATTTCATGCGCTTTATCGCACAGGAATTAAGAGAGTATATGTCCAAACTGGGATTCCGTACAGTCAGCGAAATGGTTGGACGTACAGATCTTCTGGTTCAGACAGACAATGTACCAGAACCACATCAGGGTAAAGTAGATTTAAGTGCAATCCTGAATAACCCATTTGCAGGAAAAGACCAGAAAGTTACTTTTGATCCGAAAGCTGTATATAACTTCGAGCTGGAAAAAACCATGGATGAAAAAGTTCTGGTTAAGAAATGTGCAAATGCCATCAATAAAGGCCAGAAAACAGAGCTTTCTGTAAATCTGACAAACATTGACCGTACATTCGGAACCATCCTTGGTGCAGAAATCACCAGAAAGAATAAAAACGGACTTGCAGATGACACCATCACTGTACACTGCAACGGTGCCGGCGGACAGAGCTTCGGCGCATTTATCCCCAAGGGACTTACACTGGAACTGACCGGTGACAGCAATGACTATTTCGGAAAAGGACTTTCCGGTGGTAAACTGATCCTGAAGGTTCCGGAGAAAGCTGCATATAAAGCAGAAGAGAATATTATCGTAGGTAATGTTGCCCTCTACGGTGCAACCAGCGGTACTGCATTTATCAATGGTGTTGCAGGTGAGCGTTTCGCAGTCCGTAACTCCGGTGCATCTGCAGTTGTAGAAGGTGTAGGAGAACATGGCTGTGAATATATGACAGGCGGCCGCGTAGTCGTACTTGGTAAGACTGGCAAGAACTTTGCAGCAGGTATGAGCGGCGGTATCGCATATGTACTGGATGTGGATAATGTTCTTTACAAGAACCTGAACAAAGCTATGATTTCCATCGAAAAAGTGGAAAATAAATATGACAGAAAAGAACTTCGCGACCTGATTGAAGCTCATGTAGAAGCAACAGGTTCCAAACTCGGTGCGAAAGTTCTGGCTGACTTTGATTATTATCTGCCGCACTTTAAGAAACTCATTCCAAATGAGTACAAGAAGATGATCACTTTAAGTGCAAAACTGGAAGAAAAAGGTCTGAACAGTCAGCAGGCACAGATGGAAGCGTTCTACGAAAGTATTGGCGCCAAGCATTGAGAGAGGAGAGGAAATCATGGGAAAACCTACGGGATTTTTAGAGTATAAAAGAGAGACGGCAAAGGTTCTGCCGCCAAAGGTCCGCATTGCAAATTTCAAAGAATTCAGGACCCCGTTAAATAAAGAAAAACAGAAACTTCAGGGTGCACGTTGCATGGCATGTGGCGTCCCATTCTGCCAGTCAGGTATGATGATCGGCGGTATGGCATCTGGCTGCCCTCTGCATAATCTTGTACCTGAGACAAATGATCTGGTTTATACAGGCAACTGGAAACAGGCATTCTTAAGACTGAGCAAGACACACAGCTTTCCGGAATTTACTTCACGTGTCTGCCCTGCACTCTGCGAAGCAGCCTGCACCTGTAATATAAACGGAGAACCGGTGTCCACCAAAGAAAACGAACGTGCGATTATTGAGACAGCCTATGAGAACGGATGGGTAACTCCGCAGATCCCGGAAGTGCGCACAGGCAAATCTATTGCAGTCATCGGAAGCGGTCCTTCCGGACTGGCAGCAGCCCAGCAGTTAAACAGACGAGGCCACAGTGTAACTGTATTTGAAAGAAAAGACCGTGTAGGCGGACTTCTCCGCTACGGTATCCCAAACATGAAGCTGGACAAAGCTGTTGTTGACAGAAGAATCCATCTCATGGAAGAAGAGGGTGTGAAATTCGTTACAAATGTAAACGTAGGAAAGGATATCAAGGCAGAAGAACTTCTGAAACAGTTCGACCGCGTCATCCTTGCCTGCGGAGCATCCAATCCACGAGACATTAAAGTTCCGGGACGAGATGCAAAAGGAATCTATTTCGCAGTAGACTTCCTTGGACAGGTAACAAAAGCTCTTCTGGATACTGACTTTGCCAAAGTTCCATATGAACTTGCAAAAGGTAAAAACGTTCTGGTCATCGGTGGCGGTGATACAGGAAATGACTGTGTGGGAACCTCCATCCGTCTGGGTGCCAAATCTGTGATCCAGTTAGAGATGATGCCGAAGCCGCCAGTGGAAAGAACGCCATCCAACCCATGGCCACAGTGGCCGAGAGTCCTCAAAACAGACTATGGCCAGGAAGAAGCTATCGCTGTATTCGGACATGATCCACGAGTATACCAGACTACTGTTACAGAATTTATCAAAGATAAAAACGGCAATGTCTGCCAGGCCAAACTCACGAAATTAAAGAGTGAAAAAGATCCGAAAACAGGACGAATGATGATGGTACCGGTAGAAGGTACTGAAGAAGTCATTCCTGTAGACGTAGTTCTTATCGCAGCCGGATTCCTTGGCAGTGAGAAATATGTAACAGACGCATTTAAGGTAGCCATCAACGGAAGAACCAATGTAGATACAAAACCAGACCAGTATCAGACCTCCGTAGACAAAGTCTTCACAGCAGGAGACATGCACAGAGGCCAGTCCCTGGTAGTATGGGCAATCCGCGAGGGCAGGGAAGCTGCAAAGGCGGTAGATGAATCACTGATGGGATATTCCTATCTGTAAAAATAAGATAAAATATGACAAAGGTGCTATTGCCTGACGGAAAAGGACGTCAGGAAGTGGCACCTTTGTTTTTTTTGAAGTGATTTTCGGGTGTTTCGGGTATTACAATAATTGTAGTTTAGTTTAAATAAACAAAAATACTTAGTAAACCCAGCGTAGTCCTATTAGCGATTACACGGCGAAGATGTGATTACCACACCGAAAACAAAGAAAAGTAATCGTATGATCAAAATGCCGAAGTTCCTCTGTGAAGAAATGCAGGAATATTTGCAGATGCTTTACGGATTGAAGAAGAAAGACCGAATCTTTACGGTCACAAAGAATATCGTAGAGGTGTATATCTGAATCTGCTTACAAGTGGAAGGTTGAATGATTATTTGGCTGATATAGAAGAACAGGCACAGAAACGCTTTGAAAGGATTGTAGAGCAGATGGCAGAGAGTGAAGGTATTACCGAACAACTTAAAGCAACTGATCAGGTGGCTGGGGTAGGAGAAATGAATAATATTTGGAGTAGAGCAAGAGAGGTTGTGAATGTTGAATTGATTTATAATTAAAAGAGAAGAGATTTTGGATAAATGCTTGACTGTAAACCTTGTTTATAGCTTATTCTTAAGATAAAATAGAGTTGCTTGAAAGGAGTGCATAACATGAAAATAAAAGACGTAGAAGAACGAACAGGTTTATCCCGTTCTAATGTTCGTTTTTATGAAAAGGAAAAACTCATTGAGCCTTCAAGAAACGAAAGTAATGGTTATAGAGATTATTCAGAAAATGATGTGGAAAATATAAAGAAGATTGCATATCTGCGTACATTAGGAATTTCTATTGAGGATATACGAAGCATTATATCTGGAAAAGTAACATTGCAGGAAACGCTTGAGAGGCAGAATGAAATATTAAATAGTCAGATTACTGATTTGAATAAGGCAAAACTCATGTGCGAAAAAATGTTGGGTGAAGAAAGTATTAGTTATGAAAAATTACAGGTAGAACAATATGTAACAGAGTTGCAGGATTATTGGAAAGATAATCAAACTGTTTTCAAACTAGATTCAGTCAGCTTTTTGTATATATGGGGAAGTATGCTTACTTGGATAACGATTACCGTACTATGCTTGATTATTGGGTCGTTGTCTTATTCTAAGCTGCCGACAGAAATTCCGGTACAATGGAGTAAAGGTGTGGCAACATCTTTGGTGAATAAAAATTGGATTTTTATTTGTCCGGTTATCTGCATTATAATCCGTTATTTATTAAAACCTTTTATCTATGCCAAATTACAGATGAACAATTATTATGGAAAAATTATAACAGAGTATTTGACAAATTATATGTGTTTTATTGTATTGTCAGTAGAAATTTTCTCAATACTTTTTACTTTCGGAGTGGTAAAAAGTGTTGTTGTACTTTTATTTGTGAATACGGCAGTCTTTATGGGATTGTTAGTAGTCGGATTGACAAAAATGGATTTGAGAGGAAAA
>NZ_JACOQG010000037.1:0-20699 GCF_014297245.1 Blautia difficilis
TTAAGATACATTATTATTGAATCATTTGAAATTTGTATTATAAAAATAGTTTTAATAGAAAAAACAAGATATAAGAATACAAGATATAAGAATACAGATAAATTGGGAGGGAGTCGTGGTATATGAGAAGAACGGTATTTATTTCGTATTATCATGGAGATCAGGAAGCTGTAAATAAGTTTATTAAGGACTTTTCTGATGTTTTTATACCAAAAGCTGTAGGTATTAAGGATGGGGATTTTGTTTTCAACAGTGACAATCCGCAGTATATTATGAGACGAATCAGAGAAGAAAAGTTACAAGATTCGACAGTTACTATAGTGTTAATAGGAAGGTGTACTCACAGCAGGAGATATGTTGACTGGGAAATTAAGGCATCATTGCAACAGGGACAGACTTTGCCAAATGGATTAATAGGGATTAATTTACCATATATGGGAAAGGAAGGTGCTGCACCAGAAAGATTATTGGATAATCTACAAC
This sequence comes from Blautia difficilis, assembly GCF_014297245.1. Taxonomy (NCBI): domain Bacteria; kingdom Bacillati; phylum Bacillota; class Clostridia; order Lachnospirales; family Lachnospiraceae; genus Blautia; species Blautia difficilis. The sequence goes on from NZ_JACOQG010000037.1 coordinate 484, forward strand.
GAGACAGCCAGAAAAATAATCAAAGTTATGCAAGATATTATACATATCCATCATTGAAAAGTGAATTGCGAGAATGGATTGAAGATGCGCATAAGGCTCGAGAGAGTAGAGCATCGTTGATACATAATGGCAGGGATATGATGAAATATAATTCAAAATGTAGATTTCATGATGTAACGCATTAAAAAAGAAGTAAGTGCCTCAAAACAAGGCGTAGTGTAAATGTGAACTTCCAGAATACCTGAGTCGTAAAAAGTCTGACGTGAGGACACACAGGTCAGACTTCGCGAAGTGCTGTACAATAAAAATAAGTGATGCGGTGAAAAAATATTCAGTAAGCGCTTAAATCTTGGGTAGCTTTACTGTCTACGTTTTTAAACTCATAATGATAGTAAATAGATTTTTACTACACTCCGCTTGATAGGAGATAGAAATTTACTACATTAGGAGGTTTCATTATGAGTAAGAAACGTGCTCCATGGCGTAGGACTCTCTGGGGTCAGACGCCAATGTTGGGAACTTAGCGTCAACTTAAGGACTTTAAATCGATTTACTTGTTCTTTGAAAATCAAATAGTAAAAATATACAATTTCGAGCGTAAAATATCAGCACTATGTCTACTTGACAAATTGGTCAAAATTTGCGGCGCAGCCTCTTGAATATATACTTTTTTAGGAGGTAATGCCATGAATTATTATGATTTAATTCCTTTGATTTTAACACAGTTACATAAACGGATTAATTCCGATGAATTTCTTGAACGATTTCGACGTCCAAATTCTTTTGTGCGATATCGTAAACTGACATTGAAACAGGTTGTTGCTTATCTTATCCATTCAAAAAAACGTTCCATGGATATTGAATTGTCTGATCTTCAGCGCCAGCTTCCGGACATTGATTTTCCTGATGTTTCCAGGCAGGCTGTTTCAAAAGCCAGAAAAGGAATTCTGCCGGATCTTTTCAAAGAACTTTTGGATAAACAGGTTGAAATGGTTTATACACACCTTGACTGTCCAAAAAACTGGTTTGGATACCGTGTTTTTGCTGTTGATGGGTCTACACTGGAGATTCCCTTGTCCAATGATACCTCTGCGGAATTTGGGGCTATTACCAGCTGCAACAATCATGATGTTTTCTGGGTTGAAGGTCTGCTCTCAACTATTTATGATGTCTTTCTCGACCAGATAATTGATGGACAGATATATACGAAAGCGGCCGGTGAACGTGATCCGGCAAGAGAGCACTGGACCCGGCTGCAGGAACTGAACCTTGCTGACAATGCCCTGCTCATTTTTGACCGTGGATATTACTCAAAAGAATTATATGAGGATCTGGTTTCCAATGGATGCAACGTTTTGATGCGTTTAAGAAAAGACAATAAATTTTGCAAATTAGGTTCCGATGATTTTTCATGGACAGCTACTTCCACAAATGGCAAACCGATCCTTTACCGGGTTGTAAAAGTTCCTCTGCCTCAAAAGTCCAAGGAAGCAAATGAGTATCTGGTAACCAATATTATAAATCCATCTATCTCTCCATCCTTGTTATATAACCTTTATTTTGAACGCTGGAATATCGAAACAAAATACAGGGAACTAAAAGACTGGTGGGAACTGGAAGAATTTACAGGGACAAGCTGTAATTCTATTGAGCAGGAATTATATATAAACCTATTATTCTCCAATATTGCAGCGCTTGTCAAAACAGAAGCTGACAACATTGTAAGGGAAAAAGCATTTGTAAAAAACAAATGGGCATATCAGGCAAAAAGGACTTTTATCATCGGCGAAGTCAAAGCTCTTATGCCCAAGTTCCTTTTTATGTCCATGGAAATACTGCCAGTTATCATGAATTTAATCATAAAAGCATCAAAAAAGCGTTCACAGATTCACCCTGGCAGATGCTATGAACGCTCTAAAAAGAACAGAGACCGGAAACACATTCACACAAGAAAATCCGTTCTCTAAACACATACACAAGATATAGCCATTTTGAAAGGCCTATCCTGTATAGGTCTATTAAACTATACCATAAATTCTGCAATAAGGCGATATGATTTTTTACTATTTAATTTTTAAAGAACATATTTCAATGTATACAGATATAATTCATTTAAGTTGACGCTAAGTTCCCAACATTGGGGTCAGACGCCATGAAATATCAATAAAGAAAATAAAACAGAGCTAAAAGATCTGTAAAAGAAACATAAAATATCTTGCAAAAGCTTACCATTGGATGCCTGTGAAGCGGATCTGAAAAGAACCAGAAAAGAACTGCACAGCCAGGAGCACCTGAAATATAAGTTGGGTACGGAACTGGATAATCTGGATGTTCTTGCAGAAGATTATGACGATGGATACGAGGCTGTTCAGTTGAAGATTGACGAGGTTTATGACAGGATCGAGATTCTGGAGGAAAGGATCCGGAATCTGAAAAAGCGGATGGAGGCTTATGTCAGTGGGAGTTGAAAGCTCCCACTGACAGATCGCGAAGCGACTGCGTTCATGAGCAAGTAGCGAAGTGGATTGCGAATGTCCGCTATACAAAAATGTAATTGTACGTATAGGTGCTATATGCTATAATTTATCTGTGGGAAACCAGAGAGCCGGGCGGCTTACCCTCTTTTTTTATCGGAGGGGCTAACCCTCCAGACGAAAGAAAGGAGGGCGTTGCCAATGTATGTTACATACTCTGACCTGATTCAGATTGGAATATTCATTGTTGCCCTTGTTGGATTGTGCTACACAATTTTTAAGGGAAAACGAAAATAGCCGCCACTACTGCCAATAGTGACGGCTTAACGTAAGTTAAGTAATCATTATTGAGGGTAGCCGTTCCTTTGGCTTCCCTTTTTTCTATGTTCAATATAGCATATTTTTAAATTCTATTCAAGAGAGAATTTAAGCTAGGGGTGCTAATTTTGCAAAAAGACTCTAGGGTCAGACTTTATGAAGTGCCTGCGGATGGAGTGTGTTACAAGGAACATTGTCTTGTAGAATTTGACTTGGAACAGGCTGAAATATTGAGTTTTGTTGAAACATAAGAATATTTACTGAATAAAAGCGGTAGAACGTGTATAATTGTATTACCATATGATTAAAAAATTATGATGGGAGTATGATTATGAGCCGAGAAAGAACAGATGAGGAAGTAAAGCGTTTAGCACCTAAGCAGGAAATATTGCGTGAATTATATATAAAATCAGGGAATGAGTGTGCCTATCCCGGATGCCATAATGTATTAGTGGATGAAAACGGTAAATTCGTTGGAGAGGTATGCCATATTGAGGCAGCAATGCCTGGTGGAGAACGATTCAATCCTAATATGACAAATGAAGATAGAAGATCTTTTGGTAATTTGATGCTCATGTGCCATCATCACCATGTAGTGACAGATGATGTTTGCATATATACAGTTGAAAAGCTGAAAGAGATGAAAAGAAACCATGAGATGAAATATTCGGGGATTATAGGTCAAATGATGAACTCGATTACGGATTATGGCATGTCTTTAGAATATACACCTTGCTTTAATTGTAAAAAAATATCACGAATTTTGGATTGGGGATTAACAGATGAAGAAAATCGTGAAAATGCAGCAGTTTTGGATAAGCATTTGCAAAAGTTGTTGGATTTACCGATAGAAACCAGGCAATTGCTGGGGATAATGGTAATGAGATCATATTGGAATCGCTACGATTGCATAGTACCGATACACGAAGTTGAAAGAGCAACTGGATTAAAACCAGAAAATATTATACAAAATGTTGAAATATTGGAACGAAGAGGAATTATATCAGAGATTGAGGTAGAAGAGGAAAAGGGGATTCCAAGCTGCATATTGTATCCTGATTTTGAGTCTAGTTTCCCATATTGGAATGCTATACGGGAATTCGTAAAGAAAACAGGAACACCGATAGAAAGAATTTGTTGTGATCTGGATTTTTCTGTATTTGACGAATAAAATGTAATGATGCCGTAGGCAGAAACATTTGGATCAGACCCTATGAAGTACCGGAGTATACTCTGCCTAATGGACAAAAAGTGAAATTCCTTGATGATCAGAAAACCTATCTGGGGAATCAACTGGAGTCTGAATTTGGAGGAGACAGCTGCTTCGGTATTTTGGCAGGTATGGATTTTATTCTGGTATGTACATTTGAGAAAGAGGGTAAAAATCCAGAGCTGTTGATTTATAAAAAGAGATAATATAAGCAAAAACAAAAATTCCGCTTTACAAATAACAGATAAAGTACTAAAATAAACAAAAAGATATCTTCAGGGCAGGGTGAGATTCCCTACCGGCGGTAGAGCCCGCGAGCCGAAAGGCATGATCCGGTGAGATTCCGGGGCCGACAGTACAGTCTGGATGGAAGAAGATGATAGTACAGTTGATTTTTTGAATGAATGTAGTATCAGAGCTCTGAGATGGTGATCCATTTCAGAGCTTTTTATATAGGAAATCAAACATTCATTTATCGATCAGATGTAACCGATCAATTCCACCCTGCAGATATTTCTGCAGGCTTTTTTTGTATCTGGTACATTGTTTTCGAAATAATTATACCATTCACTTGTCTGTGAATTCGATTGCACAGGTTTAAAAGCCTCGGCGTAGCCCAGGCAAAGAACAGGAATAAGAAAGAAGGAATAGAAATGACGGATCAGGAATATATGCTTCGGGCGATTCAGCTGGCAAAAAAAGGAGAAGGCTGGACGAATCCCAATCCTATGGTAGGGGCAGTGATCGTAAAAGACGGAAAGATCATCGGGGAAGGCTATCATAAAAAGTATGGAGAACTTCACGCGGAACGTAATGCAATTGCTTCTCTTACAGAATCAGCAGAAGGTGCGGTGATTTATGTTACGCTGGAGCCTTGCTGTCATCATGGAAAAACACCTCCATGTACGGAAGCGATCATTGAACAGAAGATCAGAAAAGTGGTGATCGGTTCCCGGGATCCGAATCCGAAAGTGGCAGGAAAAGGTGTGCAGATGTTAAGGGAAGCCGGTGTAACAGTAGTTGAAGATTTTATGAGAGAAGAATGCGATCAGCTGAATCCAGTGTTTTTCCATTATATTACTACGAAGACTCCTTATGTGGTGATGAAGTATGCCATGACACTGGATGGGAAGATTGCAACGAAGACAGGAGCATCAAAATGGATTACCGGAGAAGCGGCAAGAAAAGAAGTACAGCATATGCGGCATCAGTACATGGGGATCATGGCAGGTATTGGAACTGTGCTTGCAGATGATCCGATGTTAAACGTCCGGGTAGAAGGCTGGAAAAATCCTGTCAGGATTGTGTGCGACAGTAAGCTCAGGATCCGTCCGGACAGTCAGATCGTAAAAAGTGCGGAAAAGTATCGGACGATCGTGGCTTATGCAGATCAGAAAAATACAGAAGAAAAAATAAAAATATTACATACCATGGGAGTTGAGACCATTTACTGTCCCGATGAAAAGAATCAGATAGACCTTAAGAAGCTGATGGCAGATCTTGGAAACAGAGGCATTGACAGCATCCTCCTGGAGGGAGGCGGTACGTTAAATGACAGTGCCCTGCGAGCCGGAATTGTAAAGGAAGTACAGGCTTTTGTGGCACCAAAGCTGTTTGGCGGGGTGGCCGGGAAGACACCGGTAGAAGGTATCGGAGTTGAATTCCCGTCTGATGCAGTGGAACTGAAATATACAGATATCTGCCAGATCGGTGAGGATATTCGGATAAGATGTCAGGTGTGTGAGAAAAAACAGGAGGAATCATGTTTACAGGAATCGTAGAGGAGAAAGGAAAAGTCCGTTATATACAGCTGACAGGGGAATCAGGGATCCTGGCAGTGAAAGCCAGGAAGGTCCTGGAAGGAACAAGGATCGGTGACAGTATTGCTGTGAATGGTGTGTGTCTGACAGTTACGTCGATCCAGCCGGACGGATTTACTGCCGATGTGATGGCAGAGACGATCAGAAGAAGCAGTCTTGGCAGCTGCAAGGCCGGAAGCCAGGTAAACCTGGAACGTGCAATGGCTGCAGATGGCAGGTTCGGGGGACACATAGTAAGCGGCCATATTGATGGGACTGGAGTGATACGTTCCATGCTCCGGGAAGAAAATGCCATCTGGGTATCAATTGGGACATCGCCGCAGATCTTGCATCTGATCGTGGAAAAAGGATCCATCTGTATTGATGGGATCAGTCTGACAGTTGCAAGGGTTGATGAAGCTGGTTTTCAGGTGTCGGTCATTCCGCATACAGGAGAAGAAACCACCCTTTTGGAAAAGGTGCCGGGGGATCTGGTTAATCTGGAAAATGATGTGATCGGAAAATATGTAGAAAAACTGCTTGGCATCAGAAAAAATGAAGAAGAGAAAAAAGAATCCGGAATTACGATGAAGTTTCTTGAAGAATTCGGGTTTTAGAACAGGAGGATATACACTATGTCACAAAATTATCAGTACAACACAATCGAAGAGGCACTTAGGGATCTTAAGGAAGGAAAAATAGTTCTGGTCACAGATGATCCGGACAGAGAAAATGAGGGAGACCTGATATGTGCGGCAGAGTTTGCAACCCGGGAAAATATTAATTTCATGGCGACTTATGCAAAGGGTCTTATCTGTACACCGATGAGTGCGGAAATTGCAGCGAGATTGAACTTTCCGCCGATGGTTGTTGAGAACACGGACAATCACAGTACAGCATTTACCGTGGCAGTGGATCACGCAGATACAACCACAGGTATCTCTGCGGCAGAGCGCTCCTATACCATTATGAAGTGTGTGGATGATCAGTCGAAACCGGAGGATTTCAGAAGACCGGGACATGTATTTCCACTTATTTCCAGAAAAGGCGGGGTTCTGGTACGGAATGGTCATACGGAGGCAACAACAGATCTTATGAGACTTGCCGGGCTGAAAGAATGTGGCGTGTGCTGTGAAGTTATGAAAGAAGATGGCACTATGATGCGTACATCACAGCTATGGGAAATGGCAAAAGAGCATAGCCTTACATTTATTACGATCCGTGATCTGCAGGATTATATAAGAATACATGAAAAGCATGTAAAGGAGGAAGCAGCTGCAAACCTCCCAACGCAGTACGGTGATTTTAAAATGTATGGTTATATCAATGACATTACAGGAGAGCATCATCTGGCACTGGTAAAAGGTGATCTGGGAGATGGTGAGGATGTGCTTTGCCGGGTACATTCGGAGTGTCTGACAGGAGATGCATTCGGATCACTCAGATGTGACTGCGGCCTGCAGCTGCAGACAGCGATGCGCCAGGTAGAGGCGGAAGGCAGAGGAATCATTCTGTATATGAGACAGGAAGGCAGAGGAATCGGACTGATCAATAAGATCAAAGCTTATGCGCTTCAGGAACAGGGATACGATACTGTGGAGGCTAATGTGAAGTTAGGGTTTGCACCGGATCTCAGAGAGTACTGGGTTGGGGCACAGATACTGTCAGACCTTGGTGTGAAATCATTAAGATTACTGACAAATAACCCGGATAAAGTTTATGGACTTGGTGAATTTGGGCTGAAGATCAATGAGAGAGTACCTCTGGAGATTCCGGTACAAAAGTATGACCGGAAGTATATGAAAACGAAGCAGGAAAAGATGGGTCATATTTTTAAAGAAATAAATTTATAAAAAACAGCAAATATCAGGAGGAAGAAAAAATGAGACAGATCAATTTAGTAGAAGGAAAAGTAGTAGCACCGGAGGGAATGAAGGTTGGTATCGTGGCAGCGAGATTCAATGAGATCATTGTGAATAAATTATTGGGAGGGGCAGTCGACGGACTAGTAAGACATGGGGTAGAAGAAGAGAATATTACTGCAGCATGGGTGCCGGGAGCATTTGAGATCCCACTTACAGCACAGAAAATGGCACAGTCAGGAAAATATGATGCAGTTATCTGCGTGGGAGCTGTCATCCGTGGAGATACTTCACATTATGATCTGGTGTGCAATGAATCTGCTAAGGGGATCGCACAGGTTGAACTTGCAACAGGGATCCCGGTCTTATTCGGAGTGATCACGACTGAGAATATCGAGCAGGCTATTGCGCGTGCAGGAAGCAAAGCAGGAAATAAAGGCTATGACTGTGCATTATCTGCGATCGAAATGGTCAATCTGATGAAACAGCTCTAAAAGACAGGAAAATAAATGATGACAAAAACGATCATATTCGATTATGATGGAACGATCCATCATACCCTTGGAATCTATGAACCGGCATTTCGTGAAACCTATCAGTGGCTGACAGAACAGAAGGCTGCAGAAGAACGGGAGATAGGCTCGGCGGAAATTGCCGGCTGGCTGGGATTTAACAGTAAGGAGATGTGGAATACATTTTTGCCGGAGCTGGATCAGAGCTATAAAGAGCAGGCAAGCAGGATGGTAGGAGAACTGATGGTCAGACAGATCAGGAAGCATAAGGCAGTGTGGTATCCGGGAGCAGAGGAGATGCTTACAGCCTTGAAGAACCGGGGATATCATCTTGTGATCTTAAGCAACTGTAAGGCTTCATATCGTGAGGCGCACTGGAAGGAATTTGGGATGGAACGGTGGTTCGATCATTTTTATGACTGCGAATCGTATGGATTCCGTCCAAAGACAGAAATTGTGAAGGAAATTATCCGGGAATATACAGGCCCTTATCTGGTGGTCGGAGACAGGAGGCAGGATCTGGAATGTGCCAGAGCCTGCAAAAGCCCATTCATAGGATGTCTGTATGGATATGGTGAGAAAGGGGAGCTGAACGGGGCAGATCATCTTGCAGAACATATAGAGGATATACTACGGTTAGTGATATCTGTACGGTAGCGGATAAGGTATTGCTTTGTGACAGGAAACATTTTTATGTAATGTAAACCATGACGGTTTTTGGGTCAATTTAAAACGAATTTTAAAACTAAAGGGAGAAGTCTGCCCAAATGAGGAAGAATAGGAAAATTCATCTCTCAAAAGGGTAGATTTTGCATCCCTCAAAACACTATTTTAGCAATATTTTATTATCAAGGAACATTTTTGCACATATTTGACGCCCTGTGATACTAAACTTACCACTTTTTCAGTGGCGTCCCTGAAGAGGTGGGAGAATTCTTGCTACGGTTGTTAAAAATACTGTTATTCGGATTTTTGTCCAGAACTCTTTTCAGACACTTTCTGGTCCGGATAATAGTATTTTTTTGTTTGAATTTAATAAAAATATGGAAATCCAGATAAATTTTTGGTACAATTCATTTATAAACGATAAAAAGAACATATATATATTACTTCTGTCATCGTAACATATCAGGAGGAGAAAAGTTTATGAAATTGTATATTTCGTTAGCTTAGAACCATTTGCACGGAAATTCAGAGCCATGGTGACAGAACAGCCAGTGCCAACATTAACGCCTTCACCTGTTCCGATAAGAGAGCTGGTTACGAAGGGAAATAAAATATACTAAGAAGATTTCTGAAATGAGGTGTTTCTATGGCGAGCAGAATTGCGGTGATTGGAATTATAGTTGAAGAGCCTGATTCTGTGAAAGAACTGAATCAGATTCTTCACGAATATGGTGAATATATCATAGGAAGAATGGGAATCCCATGCAGACAGCGTGGTGTTAATATTATCAGCGTGGCGATGGATGCACCCCAGGATATGATTAATGCAATGACAGGAAAAATCGGGCGGCTTGCAGGGATTTCTGCAAAAACAGTTTGCTCAAAAAAGGCAGAAAACATATAACAAGAGGGGGATTACATAGTGTCAGCAGATTTAAAAATGTTAGAGAGTATCCAAAATACGCAAAGTATTTCAAGGGAAGAATTGGATGCGATTTTACAGACACAAGATTCCTTCCTGATACAGGAACTTCATAAAAAGGCACAGCAGACAGCGACACAGATCTATGGAAATAAAATATATATCCGCGGGTTGATTGAATTTACTAATTATTGTAAAAATAACTGCTATTACTGTGGAATCCGTAACGGCAATACAAAGGCAGACAGATATCGCCTTACAACAGAACAGATTCTATCCTGTTGTAAAACCGGATGGAACCTGGGATTTCGTACATTTGTATTACAGGGAGGAGAGGATCCTTATTATACAGATGTGAAAATCTGCCAGATCGTTCAGGAAATTAAATCAAAATATCCGGACTGTGCAGTAACCTTATCCATTGGTGAGAAGAGCGAAGAAAGCTATCAGGCATATTTTAATGCCGGAGCCGACAGATATCTGTTAAGACACGAAACTGCAGATGAAGAACATTACAGAAAACTCCATCCACAACAGATGTCTTTAAACAACAGAAAAAACTGCCTGAAAGTTCTGAAAAAAATCGGCTATCAGACCGGTTGCGGATTTATGGTAGGATCACCGGGACAAACGGTAGACACCCTTTATCAGGATCTTCTGTTTATTAAAGAATTGAAACCTGAAATGGTTGGCATCGGACCTTTTATTCCTCATAAGGATACTCCGTTTGCAGATCAGCCTGCAGGGACACTGGATCTGACATTGAGATTATTATCAATCATCAGACTGATTCATCCACATGTTCTTCTGCCAGCGACAACTGCACTTGGAACAATTGATCCTAAAGGAAGAGAGAAGGGAATTCTGGCTGGCGGAAACGTCGTAATGCCTAACCTTTCTCCGGTTAATGTCAGAGATAAATACAAACTTTATGATAACAAAATCTGCACCGGTGACGAAGCAGCAGAATGTAAGGCCTGTATGGCAGCAAGAATGAAGAGCATTGGTTATGAAGTAGTGACGGACAGAGGCGATTATAAGGTCTGAATGTAAAGCTGATTTTTCTGAAGTTCCAGAATGCTTTACAAAAAGAGTCACTTCTGAATAACTTAAGCATCCGCAGTATGCGGAATATAAAACTGAATATAGAAAAATAAAAACTAATCGGAAAGCAGTTGATAAGAAAGCTCCTGACCGAAAAGAAAGGAAAAAAGCCTATGTATAATCCAAAATCATTAAAAGCAGAAGAATTCATTTCCGACGAGGAAATTCGGGAAACCCTTGCCTACGCTGACGCAAACAAGGAGAATGTGGAACTGATCGATCAGATTCTTGCGAAAGCAAAAGAATGTAAAGGTCTTACGCACAGAGAAGCGTCTGTTCTTCTTGCCTGTCCAATTCCTGAGAAAATTCAGGAGATGTATGATCTGGCAGCGGAAATCAAGAAAGAATTCTACGGAAACAGAATTGTTTTGTTTGCGCCTCTGTATCTGTCTAACTATTGTGTAAATGGCTGTGTGTACTGCCCGTATCATAAGAAAAACCAGCACATTGCCCGTAAGAAATTAACACAGGAAGAAATTGTAAAAGAAGTTACCGCATTGCAGGATATGGGACATAAGCGACTCGCTATTGAGGCGGGTGAAGATCCGCTCAATAACCCGATTGAATATATTCTGGAATGTATCAAAACGATCTATAGTATCAAACATAAAAATGGTGCGATCCGTCGTGTAAATGTAAATATTGCAGCTACAACAGTAGAAAATTACCGTAAATTAAAAGAAGCCGGAATCGGTACTTATATTCTTTTCCAGGAAACATATCATAAAGAAAGCTATGAAAAACTTCATCCAACAGGGCCAAAACATAACTATGCATATCACACAGAGGCAATGGACCGCGCGATGGAAGGTGGCATTGACGATGTCGGCTTAGGTGTATTATTCGGACTGGAACTTTACAGATATGAATTTGCAGGACTTCTGATGCATGCGGAACATCTGGAAGCAGTTCATGGTGTAGGACCGCATACGATTAGTGTGCCACGTATCAAACATGCGGATGACATTGATCCGTCTGCATTTGACAACAGTATCAGCGACGAGATTTTTGCAAAAATCTGTGCACTGATCCGAATCTCTGTTCCATATACAGGTATGATTATTTCAACAAGAGAGAGTCAGGCTGTTCGTGAGAAAGTTCTTCCTTTGGGTGTTTCTCAGATTAGTGGAGCTTCAAGAACCAGTGTCGGTGGATATGATAAGCCTGAAACGGAAGATGAGGTTACATCTGCTCAGTTTGATGTCAGCGATCAGCGCACGCTTGATGAGATCGTAAACTGGCTGATGAATATGGGAGACATCCCAAGCTTTTGTACCGCCTGTTACAGAGCCGGAAGAACCGGTGACCGTTTTATGTCATTGTGCAAAAGTAAACAGATTTCAAACTGCTGTCATCCAAATGCCTTGATGACTTTAATGGAATATTTACAGGATTATGCAAGTCCTGAAACTAAGAAAGTCGGTCTGGAACTGATTCAGAAGGAACTCGAAAATATTCCAAGTGAAAAAGTAAAGAGGCTTACAGAAGAACATCTGGCAGATATCGTAAATGGGCAGCGTGATTTCAGATTCTGACAGAAATATTGTGAAAGGAAAAAATATGGCTGTTACATTAAATGAAACACCTTCTGCAAATCGTCTGCATATTGGAATCTTTGGAAAAACGAACAGCGGAAAATCTTCATTTATCAATGCGTTTTCCGGACAGAAAGTATCTATTGTAGCAGATGTTGCGGGAACTACTACGGATCCTGTATACAAGGCTATGGAAATTTACCCTCTCGGTCCCTGCGTCCTGATCGACACGGCGGGATTTGATGATAAAGGTGAGCTTGGAGCTTTACGTATCGAAAAAACAGAACTTGCAGCGCAGAAGACGGACCTGGCAATTATTCTCTTCTGTGAGGAAGAAATGTCGCAGGAATTAAAATGGTATCGTTACTTTAAAGAGAAAAATACGCCTGTGGTTCCCGTCCTCAATAAAACAGATCTGTACACGCAGGAAGAAAAAGAAAAACTTGCTCACCTGATTCAAAGGAACACAAAGGAAGAAGTCTGTCTGATCAGTGCTAAAACAGGAGAGGGAATCCGTAATTTGAAGGAACTGCTTGCCCGAAGTATTCCGGAAGGATATGGAAACAGGATGATTACCGGTGATCTGGTTGATACCGGTGACCTGGTTCTGCTTGTGATGCCACAGGACATTCAGGCACCAAAGGGGAGACTGATATTACCACAGGTGCAAACTTTAAGAGAACTATTGGACAAAAAATGTCTGGTAATGAGTGTGACAACAGATCAGTATCTGTCAGCCTTGGAGAATCTCGCAGTACCTCCGAAATTAATCATTACAGACTCGCAGGTATTTTCCTATGTATATGAAAATAAACCAAAGGAGAGTATGCTGACTTCTTTTTCAGCTCTTTTTGCGGCATACAAGGGAGATTTACCATATTATATAGAAGGCGCAAAGGCAATTGATACTCTTAATGAAAATTCACATGTTCTCATTGCAGAATGCTGTACCCATGCACCTCTGAAGGAAGATATCGGAAGAGTGAAGATTCCGCGAATGCTCAAAAAACGTTTTGGAGAGAAACTGGATGTAAGTCTGGTAAGCGGAACAGATTTTCCTGATGACCTTACTAAATATGATCTGATCATCCAATGCGGTGCCTGTATGTTTAATCGCAAATATGTAATGTACCGTATTGATAAAGCCAGAAATCAATATGTACCAATGACGAATTATGGAATAACGATTGCTCATCTTACAGGCATTTTAGAGCACATTGCACTTCCATAATTTGCAGAATATTTTGCAGGAACACTCTGAGGTCAGATACCATGAAATGTCGATACACTTTCCGAAGGCGCCTCAAGTTTGTATGACGGAACAGCTGAACTGTATGACGGAATTATCAGTCTTGCAGACGGAACAGATGACCTGAAAGACGGAACAAAAGAATTTACGGATAAAACAAAAGATATCGATACACAGATAGATGATGCGATCGATGAGGCAACAGATAAGATTGCAGGCAAAGACTTCATACCGATATCCTTTGCATCTGATGAAAATACTGATATCGGACTTGTACAGTTTGCTATGAAAACAGAAGCAATCTCTATAGATGATGACGATGATGAGGAAGAAACAGTGGAAGAGAATAAGAGCTTCGTGCAGAAACTGAAAGATCTCTTCTAAAATATAAATCTCAGGACTTTTATTAAGTTTCGGGGGAATTCCCTGAGGAAAATAAAGGTTCTGAGACTTTTTTTATAGAAAATATAAATTTGTTGTTTTTACAACATACTTAATTGGAGATATCAGATATACTCTGATCTGTAACCAAGAAAAAACAAACATTCACATATAACATAACTTTTAAAGAATTTTTAGGAGGGAAATATGATTCGAAAAATCATACACATTGATGAAGAACTCTGCAACGGATGCGGATTATGCGCCAATGCCTGTCAGGAAGGGGCAATCGGTATTGTAGATGGCAAAGCAAAACTGTTAAGAGATGACTACTGCGATGGTCTGGGAAACTGCCTGCCGGTATGTCCGACAAATGCAATCTCTTTTATCGAAAGAGAAGCAGCCGCGTTTGATGAGGCGGCGGTGGAAGCGAATATGAAGGCGAATTCAGAAAAAGCCAATATAAATGTAAATACTGATATAAACACAAATAGCATAGAAGGAACTCAGGGAGTGAAAAAAGTTTTCACAGGATGTCCGGGAAGTATGGCGAGAAAAATTCTCAGAACTTCACAGAATCCAAAAGAAGATAGAAATCGTGTGCAGGTAAATATATCATCAGAATCTGAATTAAGACAATGGCCTGTGCAGATCAAACTGGTGCCTGTAAATGCTCCATACTTTGACGGAGCGCATCTTCTGATTGCGGCAGACTGTACCGCATATGCTTATGCAAACTTCCATCAGGAATTTATCAGAGGAAAAATTACGCTGATTGGATGTCCGAAACTTGATGAAGGCGATTATAGTGAGAAACTGACAGAGATTATCCGTCAGAATAACATTAAAAGCGTAACTATTGTCAGAATGGAAGTCCCATGCTGCGGCGGACTCGCCAGAGCAGCGGAGACAGCTTTGAGAAATAGTGGAAAGTTCATTCCATGGCAGGTGAAAATTATCTCAACAGATGGACAGATTGTGGATAATATGTAAGAAACTGCAGAGAATAGTAACGTAATATCTGTTATAAAAAGTGTCATATTTTGAGTAAATCAGAATTCATACATTGTTTTCAAAGTAACGGTACGTAAATATAAGTGTATAGATAAAAAGCTTTAGCATATTGGACTTTTTTCGGAAAGCATTTACTAAGTGTAACTATTACCAAGAATTATATAATATAGAGGAGATAAAAAAATGGATAGACAGATGTTTTGTTTTCAGTGTGAACAGACTGCAGGATGCAGCGGCTGTACAGGAAAAGCAGGAGTATGCGGAAAAACCGCAGATACAGCAGGACTTCAGGATGAACTGACAGGGGCATTAATCGGACTTGCCCGCGCCTGTGCAAATAATGAAAGAAAAGAAACAACAGACAGAATCATCATAGAAGGACTCTTCACCACAGTGACTAACGTAGCATTTGATGATGATTCCATCAAAGAAATGATAGACAAAGTAAATACAGAAAAGAGCAAAATCGTGCCAGGCTGCGCAGCATGTGCATCCAGATGCGGAAATACCGATAACTATGATATGAAACGTATGTGGGAAGCTGACGAAGATATCCGTTCACTGAAATCCCTGATTCTTTTCGGTATCAGAGGAATGGCCGCTTATGCATACCACGCAATGGTTCTTGGATATAAAGACCAGGAAGTCAATAACTTCTTCTATAAAGCATTATTCACACTGGCAGAAGACTGGGGAATGGAAGAACTTCTCCCGGTAGTGATGGAAGTAGGAAAAGTAAATTTAAGCTGCATGGCACTCCTTGATAAAGCAAACACCGAAACCTTCGGCACACCGACACCGGTAACCGTACCTCTGAAAGTAGAAAAAGGCCCGTTCATCGTAGTGACAGGACACGATCTCTACGACCTCAAACTCCTCCTTCAGCAGACAGAAGGAAAAGGAATCAACATTTACACACATGGAGAAATGCTTCCGGCACACGCTTATCCGGAACTGAAAAAATTCCCACATCTGAAAGGAAATTTCGGAACTGCATGGCAGAACCAGCAGAAAGAATTTGACCATATTCCTGCACCGATTCTCTACACGACCAACTGCCTCATGCCGCCAAAAGCCAGCTACAAAGACAGAGTATTTACCACAGAAATGGTATCCTTCCCAGATGTAACCCACATTGACGATGAAAAAGACTTCACACCGGTAATCGAGAAAGCCCTGGAACTGGGCGGCTACGCAGAAGATACCCAGTTTACGGGAATCAACGGAGGAACAGAAGTTACAACCGGTTTTGCTCATGGAACAGTACTGGGAGTAGCTGATAAAGTAATTGAAGCAGTCAAATCCGGAGCTATCAGACACTTTTTCCTGGTAGGTGGATGTGATGGCGTACGTAAAGGCAGAAACTACTACACTGATTTCGTAAAGCAGACCCCGGATGACACCATTATCTTAACCCTCGCCTGTGGAAAATACCGCTTCAACGACTTTGACCTCGGAACCATCGGCGGACTCCCGAGAATCATGGACATGGGACAGTGTAACGACGCCTACAGCGCAATCAAAGTAGCCGTAGCACTTGCAGAAGCATTCAACTGCAGCGTAAACGAACTGCCACTGAGCATGATCCTCTCCTGGTATGAGCAGAAAGCAGTCTGCATCCTTCTCACACTGTTACACTTAGGAATCAAAGACATCCGCTTAGGTCCGACCCTGCCGGCATTCATTTCACCAAATGTCTTAAACTATCTGGCAGAAAACTACAACATCGCTCCGGTAACAACTCCGGAAGAAGACCTGAAAACAATCCTTGGATAAACAATTTTAACATAATATATAGCAAGAATTCTCCTTCCTCTATAGGTGGGAGATGAATTGCAAAAAAACAGAAAAGAACACTTGTTCTGTAATGCGATTCATGGTATAATAGAATCAGTCGATAAGGCAAAAGATCAAAAAGGACTGTTTTTATGGAAAAAATAGATCACAATGCACATTCAGTATATTTGATGTATTATCATCTGATCATGGTGGTAAAATATCGAAGAAAAGTTATCAATGACCCAATTTCAGAAAGAGCAAAAGAAGTATGGGAATATATTGCACCCCGATATGGAATTGTTTTGGAGGAATGGAATCATGATATTGACCATGTGCATGTAATGTTTCGTGCACAGCCTAAAACGGAACTCAGTAAATTTATCAATGCATATAAAAGTGCCAGTAGCAGGCTGCTGAAAAAAGAGTATCCGGAAATAAGAATTTTTTCCGTGATCCCAAGGTTGGATTTCCACGTTTCAAGTCAAAACATCACTCCAAAAACAGCTACACAACAAATGTAGTCAACGGAAATATTCTGGTAGAAGATAAGCGGATCCGGCTTCCCAAATTAAAATGGATCTCCATGAAAAAACACAGGGAGCCTGCAGAAAACTGCTGTCTGAAATCAGTGACAGTCAGTATGGAGCCGTCCGGAAAGTATTTTGCAAGTCTGCTGTATGAAGGATACAGCTGCGAAAACCAAGCAGCAGATGAAGATTACAGCAATGCCAAAATACTGGGGATTGATTATGCGATGCAGGGGATGGCAGTGTTTTCAGAAGAGATTGAACTTGAAAAAGCAGGATTCTTCAGAAGAAATGAAAAAAGGCAGGCAAGGGAGCAGCGTAAACTGTCGAGATGTGTAAAAGAAAGCCTCAATTATGTGCGGCAGAAAAAGAAAGTTGCCAGGTGCCATGAAAAAATACGAAACCAGAGAAAGGATTATCTGCATAAACTGAGCCGCAGGATCACAGACCAGTACGATATAGTCGCGGTAGAAGATATTGATATGAAAGCAATGGGCCAGTGCCTGCATTTTGGGAAAAGTGTACAGGATAATGGATACGGGATGTTCCGGAATATGCTGGATTATAAGCTTGCCTGGAAGGGAAAGAAATTAGTAAAGACAGACCGCTTTTTCCCTTCAAGCAAAAAATGCAGTAAATGCGGAAAGATAAAAAAAGAGCTGAAATTATCCGAAAGAGTTTATCGCTGTACGTGTGGAAATGAGATGGACAGAGATTGAAATGCAGCGATCAACATCCGTGAAGAGGCAAGAAGGATGCTGACAGCATAAACTGTCCGTATCCGGACAATAAGTAAGAAAATACGCCCGTGTCCGGGCAAAAGAATCGCGGGGCACGCGAGGATAGCTTGTAGATACTTGGCTCAGTAGAGTCATTGAGCAAGAAGCCCCCACTTCAAAATCTGGGATTTAAGTGGTGGGAGCATGTCACAAGAAGATATACTTCTATTACTACAAAATTGAACATTAAGTGCGAGATCGCACATTGTGAGCTGTCTTTCCTTTGGAAGGGCAGCTTTTCGATTATCTATCAAAGATTTTGAAGAAAAAAGTAAGGAGGAAAGTGTAATTAAAGGGAATATATGTTATTATGTGAGTGACAAATCGTTAAGGAAAGAATCGAAGGTGGTGCAAACGAAAAAACAGTATTGAGACTTTTCATTAACTGCCCTTTCGTTTGCATCAATTTCGATTTTTTCTGGTTGAACAAAGCGCGTCAGCTCTATATGGACTTTTAATTCTGACACTCTATTTGTAATAAGATAGCGTGTACACATAGAAACACATAGAATTTATAATTCAGTCCTGTATTATGACACCAGAAATAAGCCTCCTTAAGGAAGCTAAAAAAATATACAGTTACGATACGTTAACAGAGCGTATGTGGTTTTGGTTTTATAAAATGTTGTTCTGTAGGCAGAGGAATAATTTTACCACCACAGGAAGAGCACTTGCATATATCTTTATTGTAAAGAAGACGGATAATGGCAGGTGCATCCATATCTTTCAGTTTGGAAATATATTTTTTGCAGCCAAGGATGTTTCTGCATAGGGCAATCTTTTTCTTCTTATTTCTGGATGCAAGAAGACCATAGTGCCTGATACGTACAAAACGCTTTGGAGGAACATGCATTAAAAATCGACGGATAAATTCCTCGCCGGATAGGGTGATCTCTTTCCAATGCCCTTGATTTTTGTAATCTTTAGCAGAAAATGTAACTGTAGATTCTGTCATGTCTTTGATTCTGTAGTTGCTGATAGCAATCCGGTGGGTGTATTTTCCAAGATATCTGATGACAGATTCGGCACCGTCAAATGGTTTCTTACAATAAGGAATCCATTCCTTTACATAGCAGGTATTTAATAATTCCTTGAAAGTATAGTAGTTTTTGTAAGGAGCAGCTGATCCATGAAATTCAAGCCTGTCATTTTCCCAGAGCTGCTTAAGTTTAGCCATATATTTTCCACGAAACGTTTTGGAGATCATCTTAATCGGAAGAAAAAAATCTTTCCCTTTGTCTTTCCAATGACTTTTCACATCCAGCCCTCCACCAAGAACAATTGCATGGATATGAGGATGAAAATTCATGGTGCTTCCCCATGTATGGAGGATACAAATATAGCCGATATCAGTCCCAAGATATTTATTATCAGCAGCAAGTTCACTGAGAGTATCTGAAGCCGCATGATAAAGAGCAGTGTATAAGAATTTCTGGTTGCTGTAGATAATGGGATTAAGTTCTTCCGGAACTGTAAAAACCACATGGAAATAAGGAGCATCTAAGACTTCCTCCCGTCGTGCATCTACCCACTTTTCTTTTGGAAACTCCTGACACATAGGACAGCATCTGTCACGGCAGGAGTTATAGTGGACTGATATACAACCGCAGTCCTCGCATACGCTTACATTCACACCGAAGGCACCGGTTTTGCAATTCATGATGTGGTAAGCTGCTTTTCTCTGAGCGGGAGAAATATTATGTGTGGATTCAAATGATGAATAAAAACGATGAAAAACATCCTGAATCGTACAATCCTTACTCATGATTCGCCACCTTCCGGGTTGTCGAACGGGCTGCGGATTCCAAGAAGTGTCTTGTTGCTCACATGAAGGTAAACATCTGTGGAGCGAGGATCAACATGCCCCAGAAGTGACTGGATATATTTTATATCCGTGCCACTCTCGAATAAGTGACTGGCAAAACTATGACGGCACGCATGAGAGGAAACATGACGGTTAATGCCAGCGAGTTTAGCACTTTTCTTAAAGAACTGGTTAACACTGGCTATATCAAGATATCCACCGGACCAGGAACTTGGGAAAAGGATATCTTTAGGGCGACCACATTTGTACCAATACTCTGT
>NZ_JACOQG010000038.1:0-16708 GCF_014297245.1 Blautia difficilis
ATTAATACTAATTTCTCCCATCTGAAATACGATGTATTCAGATGGCTTATTAAAGTTACCCATTTTTACAATTCAAAAAAATTTCAAAATTCTCTTGACTGTTTATAGTTTGTCACCTCATTTCATAGTTTGTTTTCTTTCAATATTTCTCCGTATTCTTCTCCTGCGCGACCTCCCATTGCGTATAATCAGGTATGGCATGCATCGTTTTCATGACAACACATTCCCCTTATCCAATGTCTAATATTCTTTTGCAATTTCCTCTGTTATCTCATATATCTCTTTGAATCTTTCTAGGTCCTCTGGAGATCTGATCAGCATGATCTCTTCGATTTTTCCAGTCCGTATGTCTTTGAATCCTACTACTTCTTCTCCAGTACAAATACTTACACGAATAACAGGTTTCATATGTTCTCTGTCATATGTTTTTTTCACGATTTTCTTTTTGAATAATCCCATGCTACCTTCCCATCTCCAAATATCTTCGACAACAAGATCAACTATCTAATTCCTGGAACATTTTTCTGCATCAATCGCAAGTACAAACATCAAAGCGTCCAACGCATTTCCTGGATCCTGCACATCAATAACATAGGTATCCGTCATATGAAACAGTTCTTTACTAACCCGTGCAATTGAATAACCGCTTCGATCAAGAATGCTATAGTCCCATTCCATAAAGGTTCCATCAATATGCCATCCATTGTAATCAATATTATAATGTGGCGTCAGGAATGAGAATTCTTTTCTCAGGCATCCAATATAACTGCCATTTTTATAAATCTCAAATTTAGGAAGAAAAGTAAGTACTTTCTGAACAACCATTCCTACTTCATTTCCATAGGCATCATAAATTACAAGTTTATGTCCCCAGGACAACTGACCTTTTACTACATAAACAGTGTTGCCTGCTTTATCATAGATATCATAGCTGTCAAACCATGAAAACAGCCTTTGTTTAAATAATAGCTTCATAATTTTTCACCGCTCTCTCCAACAGATATAATTGGTTCTTTATAAGTATCATAATACCATGCCGGAACACCTTAAAAAATATGTAAATCGAAGAATTAACCCATCTTATTTCACGGATTATGATAAAACACATATTACCAGCTATAAATCTCTACTTGTTCACAAAAAGATATAAAAAGACCATCTACTGCTTGTTTACGGTAAATGATCTTTTCATTGCAATATTTAATTAAATATCATGCTGAGCCGATTGTTCACGTATCAATTTACATGTTTCTCATTGTATTGCTCGCCCTATTATAAATACAATTTATTTTCCTTCCTACCGGAACAAACCTTCTTCATTTTCAGTCCAGCGATAAAACTGACAAGCTTACTGTAATTTCTTGCTTTCTTCGGACAGACTGTTACACAGTGCATACAAGAAATGCACTTATCCTTATCGGTCATCTTTGGATTGTCCAACGGAATGGCACCTGCCGGGCATTCTTTTGCGCACAGACCGCAGGAAGTGCATTTTCCATTTGCAACAGGTTTGAGTGGAACACCTCCATATTCTCGATATGGTCTGTTTCCCGGAAATGCAGGTGTCCTTTGTGCTTCGCTGTTTTGCATAATCTTTGCGGCAAATTCCAGCAATTCCTTTTCATCCTGCTGATCCGGGCGTCCAGTTCCAAATTGGTGCATCAGGGAATGCTCTGCGACAGCCTCCATTCCTGCGATACATACAAATCCTGATGCCTCCAGAACATCCTGTAGTTCCAATAGAGTATCATCAATCATACGGTTTCCAAATACTGCCACAAGAATTGCTTTCGCACCATCTGCCTTTACTTTGCGAAACATATCCGTTACAACTGATGGAATGCGTCCACCGTAAGACGGTACAGCAACCAAACATAGGTCCTTTTTTTCAAATTTCACCTTCATGAGTTTATCTGGTTCTTTAATTAGATCGATTTCTTCAGCATCCAGCTTCGTCCCTTTCGCAACAATATCTGCTACTTTCTCTGTACCCCCTGTCGGGCTGAAAAATATGTTATAAAATCTCATAATGATCCTCCTACTGATTCCGATTTGTTTATTGTCCTTTTATAACGGTTGACCAATTGTTTTCAATAGTGTTTATATGTTTGAAAGGAATTCTTCTATCAAACTATTTATCATCTCCGGTTTATCTGTATTAGAATTATGACCTGCCCCTTCAATCCACTTTAAAGGAATTTTCGTTTTTCGATGCCATTCTCTGTTATACCTTATGCATGAACCGGCATGATCCTTTGTACCACATATCAACAGGGAAGGACATTTGATTTCATATGGCAGATCCTTTTCCATTGCCTCTGCCAGAATACGAAATCCATGCCCGGCAATTTGGGCATAACGATGTTGATTACCATCATAGACCAGCATCATTTCCTTCATCAGGTTTCTGCCATAATCAGAAGTTGCAACTCCCTCAGTTCCGGATTTCAAAAGCAACTTCCATGGGTAATGTGCATATACTGGTTCCATTCTTTTCAGAAGCCAGATCTCCACTGCTGTCACATAGTTCCTCTGTAGCGGTGCCGAATCAATGGAAATAAAACCTGCCAGCCGATCAGGATACAATTGTGCATAAGCCTGTCCCACATATCCTCCCATTGATTGACCGATTATAATTGGTTTTATGATTTCTTCTTTTTCAAGAATCCCATTCAGCCATTTTGCCTTATCAAACAGATCAAATTCAAACCGAAACGGCCAGGATGAGGCATGAGCCGGTGCATCCCATACAATAATATTATATTTTCCATCGAAGTACTCAACCTGTTTATCAAACAGTCTATGGTCAGCAGTCAGCCCCGGAAGAAATACAAGCGTCGTTGTATCCAACCTCAGAATACTTGACCAATAATGAATCGTTCCACAAGGAGTTTGATATGTACTTTCCTTCAATAAATTTACCTCCACAATTTCCTTACATTATTATTTCCCGTAGTTCTCCTCCCAATAATCATACGCATTATCATATCCGCCATCATAATTTCCTCCACCAAATTCCTCTGCCCAGTCATCAACGAAATCATCCGAGTCATCATAATTATAAACATTGTATGAACGCGATGGAGTACTCTTCTTGCCGGAAGAATAACTTCTTTAGGATTTACTGGAATAGCTGTTGCTCGTACTGTTTTTTCTTTGGGAATTTTCATATGCTCTTTCTCTTTTCATCGCCTCTTCATACATACTGTTAATATGCTCCATGGCTTTTATAAAATGTCAATATACGGATGGTTACCTACTTACCTTTCTGTGAATGCTTGCATTCATACAGAACAGCAATTTTATACGGCGAAGTAACCTCAATGAGTAAAACTTGAGCTGCGTTAGCAGCGGTTTTACGAATGAGGTCTGAATAGTTACATTATAGCTTATACAAAATAAAAAGAGCAACCGGATTTGTCCGATTACTCTTGTCTCTCATTACATTTCAGATAATTTCACTTTCCACTCTACGCTGTATCATGGATTGCCAAGAACTGCTACTGCCTCATATGGCTGCAGTTCTATTTGGTCTTTTTCGAAAGCATCTCCTGACGGACTATAATTATCACAGATTACATGCCACTCCCGGTATTCTGCATGATTGGACGACGGATTTACGATTTTCTGCATCCGGTCTGTAAAATTGCATGCCACCCATAATATCTGATTCTTCCAATGACGCAGGTATACGAAGACATCAGCATCATCCTCTCCCACAAGTTCAAAATCACCATTTACGATAATCGGATGTTCTTTTCTCAGGGAGATCAGTTTGCGATAGTAATTATAAACGGAATCCTCATCACCAATCTGAGCAGCGGCATTTATCACTTTGTAATTAGGATTTACCGGCATCCACGGGACGCCTGTAGTAAATCCTGCCTCATCGGTTTCATCCCATTGCATCGGTGTACGGGCGTTATCCCTGCTTTTATTTCTCAGATAACTTATCATTTTATCGCTGTCTACGTGTAAGGTTTCTGTATACTCATGGTAAGCATTAATACTTTCGACATCACGGAAATCTCTGATATCCGAAAATGGATAATTGGTCATTCCAAGCTCTTCTCCCTGATAAACATAGGGAGTTCCCTGCATAAAATGCAGGCATGTAGCCAGCATTTTGGCTGATTTGTTCCACCATGTATCCGTATCATTACCCAGTCTAGATACAACACGTGGCTGGTCATGATTGCACCAGTACAGGCTGTTCCATGCTTTTCCGTATAATTTTCTTTGCCAGTTGCTGAAGCTTCTCTTTAATTCCAATAACGGAATACGTCTGTCAGACCATTTGGAGCCATCCTCCGCATTATCCAGATCCATATGTTCAAACTGAAAAACCATATTCAGCTCCGTATTGTCCAAGCAGGAATATTGAACGGCATCATCCGTACTGGCAAACGGCGTCTCACCTACCGTAAGAATTCCCTCTCTGTTATGCCATACCTGACTGTTCATCTCTTTTATATAATCATGAGAGATGGGAAGGTTCACTGCATACGGTACAAAATCGCCCAAACCATCTTTTCCAATGACTCCATCGGGAAATTCCGGATTCTTACCTATATAATTAATAACATCCAGACGGAATCCATCCACTCCCTTATCCAGCCACCAATTCATCATACGATAAATCTCATTTCTCAATTCCGCACACTGCCAATTTAATTCCGGCTGTTTTTTATGAAAAAGATGCAGATAATATTCCTGCCGTTCTTCAGAGTAGGTCCATGCGCTTCCACTGAAATTAGAACGCCAGTTGTTGGGTTCTTTCCCATCAACGCCCTTTCGCCATATATAATAATTACGATAGGGTTCTATCCCTGCTTTGCTCTTTTTAAACCACTCATGTTCATCCGAGGAATGATTCACTACCATATCAATAATAATCTTCAGATTTCTCTGATGAGCTTCTTTTAAAAGCTCATCAAAGTCCTCCATAGTTCCAAACTCCTCCATAATCTTCTGATAATCACTAATATCATATCCATTATCCGCATTAGGCGATGCATAAAAGGGAGACAGCCAGATCACATCTACCCCCAGATTCCGTAAATAATCCAATTTACTGATGATCCCTTGTAAATCACCTATTCCATCGCCATTACTATCCATAAAGCTACGTGGATATATCTGATATACCACGCTCTTTTGCCACCAATGCTCGTTATGATCCATTATGCTCCCTCCATAATCAGAAAACACTGATCTTTACATTTTAACCGCATCATATAATACCTCTGTGGTCTGATACAGGGTTCCGTCATTATCCTTCCTCTGGTGAACAACTCCCCATTGTCTTCCATTGCACCAGAAACCATCAAAATGATCTTCATTCAGCTTCGGTTCAAAAGACTGTTCCTGCTTACGCATGTCATAGTGATATCCGAGTAAAGCCTCGTATACCGCCCAAGATGCCATTGCTCTTGTATAGTAATAACCGGATTCATTTTCACTAAAAGGATTCCTCTTAAAACCATCCTGACGGTCTCTGAGCGCTTTAACAATGGTTAATGCTTCATTCACCTGATCAGTACGGACTAACAAAGCTGCAACTTCATATTCTATCCCCGTCCAGACTTCTCCATAATATACAAACGGGAAAATCGGTTTACCACCATTTGGCCAGGTACATGGGGTAAGCCCCTTTTCATCATTTAAAATATATGCTCTTTCTGCATGTACATTCTTCTTTGCTTTTTCAACAAAATTATACTCAAAAACAGACTGTACCGCCTTCTTTACATGTTCTTCAGGTAAGATATAACCCAGCTGTGCATTGAATGCCATATACTGTCCCAAAAGCTGATCTGACAGACATCCCTTTCCATACTGATAACGATAGGCATTCACATTATCTAATACCTGCTCATAAAATTCTCCATTCCAGCTTACCTTGTCCAGTTTATCTGCACCGTCCGCTGCCAATTTACGATACCGGTCTGCCAGGTCATCATACTCCATAAATTCTGCCATTTCAGCTGCCGCTGTTAATGCAGCAATGTAGATACTGGTTGCCATACTGGAGATTCCATACAACTCTGTATCATAGGTAACATGCTGTGGCTGCTCCAGTACTCCATCCTCATCACAATCCCATACCTTCAAAGTATAATCCAGAGTCTTTTTGACCCCATTCCAACATTCCTTTATCAAAGAGTCATTCCCACTGATAACCCATTCTCTGTATAACCGGATAATACAGCCGAGCTGTCCATCTGCAGCCGGTGTCATTTCCCATTGTGGTAAATCAAATGGCGTATAAGCTCTGAATGGCATGTATCCATCATCCCGTATTTCATCAACAAACTCTATCCTTCGCATTGACTGCTCCAGTTCCGGGAACAAAACAGCTACACTCTGTGCATAATTCCAGACATGTGTACAATTTCCGGGACCGCATCCAAGTGCATCATCTACACCTTCCCATCCAAGAAAATCACCGTTTTCTATTCTAAAGCATGTAGGACTCCGCATTACCGTAATATTATCTGCTGCTGCTTCAAGTATATAGCCAGGAAGGGTTGTGTCAAAAAACGCATGTGCAAACTTAGCACTCTCATCATACAATCTGTCCGCATTACCGGCTAAATAAGAAGCCACATTCCAGGCATCCTCGAAGAGGGTTGCATAGTAGTTTTTCGTAACATCATAATTTCCGTCAACGATATCCTGTTTGTCTTTGTCTAACTCAATCCACATCTTGGGTCTGTTAGGGAAGTACCAGCTGAGAATAAAAGGAAAAACTTTTTCCTCTCCCGGCTTTAATGTCTGGGTGATACACAAGGAGCCGATTTTATCTGTAAAATGCAGAAAACTGAAATCAGACTTTTCCGCCCAGTTACTTCCAACCTGATCATAGATGCTTTCATTGTTGAGTCTTCCATCTGTAGAAAAGTCCTGCCAGAAATCTTCTCCACCATCTGTCCACTGTCCCTGATACCAGAGAGGTTTTTTAGTAATATATTCTTCTTTCTCTGTTGTGGATAATGCCATGTTTCCCCATGTAATATGTTTATCTGAAAAATTCTTTCCCGTATACATAATTCCGCGGATAACATCATCACTGCGATATTCATTTTCTCTATCACCAGCATGCTTCATAAAAGAAAAATTATTATATCCTTCAAATCCTACTGCATTATTCATAGAACCGGCAATGGAAATTTCTATGTTCTCTTTCGTAGTATTTTTCACCTTATAATTCAGATAAGCCCCCGGTATTCCTGAATCTTTCGCGTTAAGCGGAATGAATGGTGTATACGCTTCCAGACTGATCTGAACAGGTATTTCCTCATCCCGAAATTCAATATTAACAAAGGGATATTTTGTGGTCATTACAGAACTGTCAAAACGTGGCAGACCTGCAACCTCATTTCGGAAAAAGCCTTGTGATCTGTTAAACGGTGGATTAAGCTTACTTTCCAGCACTCTGGAAACGGCTTCTCCTCCATCCTGTTTCATCCATATAGAGAAAAAAGTGTATGGCATACGATTCAGCTGTCCCGGCTGATTAAAAATCTGCCAGGTTGTAAGATTTCCTCTGGCCCCAAGGGAAACATTTCCGGTTCCGATCCCCCCTAACAGAAAATCCACACATCCGGCATCACCGGAATATGCCTTTTGTTCATTATTGCAAAACAATTCGTCATCTGAATATATTTTTTTCATAAATCTGATATTCTCCTTCTATTAATAATTAGCCCTTGACTGCACCTGCTGTCATACCTTCAACAATATATTTCTGAAAGAAAACATAAAAAAACAACTGTGGAATAATGATAATGACCGTAGCTGCAATCATTCCACTGTAATCCATACTGTATCTACCCCGGAACATTGACGCTCCCAGTGAAATCGTCATCATATTTGTATCATTCACCAGTACGGATGATATTGGGTATTCATTCCAGAAATAAAGTACATTAAAAATAATTACGGTTGCCAGAACCGGCTTAATAATCGGCAATACAACCTGTGTACACATTTGATAAATATTACATCCATCAATAATGGCCGCTTCTTCTATTTCGGTCGGAAATTCTCTCAGAAATCCTACCATTAAAAGAACTCCCAATGCCATCGTTGTTGCTGCCAATGGAAAAATCAGGGACACCCTGCTTCCCAGCAGCCCCATTGTCACAATAATCCGATAGATAGGAAAAATAACAATATATGGCGGTATCGTAAGTCCTGACACAAACAATAAATACAAGCCATTTGGTATTTTCGCATGATCAAAATGCAGTCTTGTGATTGCATAGGATATCATAAAGGTGCAGACCAGACTGATCAGTAATGCAAATACTGCAACAATAAGTGTATTGCCGAACATTTTAAATAATGGCAATGTATCAAGAGCTCTCCTGTAATTGGCCAGATCAATATGTTCCGGCAGAGAAAATGGATTATTCAAAATATCGGTATCTGATTTAAAGGACAAGACAACCAACCATAAAAGCGGAATAGCAGTTACCGCTGTAATAACGAATAGTACGCATCTGGACAGAATCGTTTTCCAATTAGCTTTCATATTCAAATTTATTCCTCCTTTTGCTCTAATGATTTCCCGACATTAGCCAGATAAATAATCGAGAAAATCAGACACAGGACAAATGATACCGTAGCAACCGCCATACCATATCCGTAACGTGATGAAGTAAAGGTAGTATCATACATATAGGTAACCAACACATCTGACATATGGTTCGGTCCACCATTGGTAAGCTGCTTTACGGTCTCAAAGATTTTGAATCCACCTGTGATGATCAGTATTGTGTTAATCACTATTGTATTTTTCATCATAGGTATGGTTATTTTTCGTATCCTTTGAAAATAATTCGCACCATCAATTTCCGCCGCTTCATAAATATCTGCCGGAATACTTCTCAGGCCAGCCATATTAATAGTTGTATAAAAACCAAGCACCTGCCATAAATATACAAAGGCAACCGAATAGGGTGTCAGGGTTTTACCTCCAATCCACTGCTGTTGATAATCACTCAGTCCGATACTCCTCAATATTGCATTAATCATCCCCATTTTCGGATCCAGAATAAACAACCAGATCAGACCGACTAATATTGGTGCAATTACATTTGGTGCAAAGATCATAGACTGCACAACTCCACTTCCCCGAAATGGTTTTTCCAGAAGTAATGCCACAATAAATGACAATGGCAGAATGGTAATTGTTATACCAATCAAAATAATAATAGTATTTTTCAAAGCAATAAAAAAGAATTTATCATTCAGCAATACCTGATAATTTTTAAAACCGATAAATTTTGCCGCTCCAATTCCGGAGAAATCGGTAAAGCTATAATAGACACTGATAAAAATAGGTGCCAGATAAAAAACAGTGAACAAAATTACTGCCGGCATAATCATGATAATTTTTGTGTTTTTTTTACTTAACCAATGCATAAATTTCTCACCTCACTAAAAATGCTCTGTCAAAATGCTTAGACTCTGACAGAGCATTTATGTTAATTACTTATTTATAATACCCTGCGCTTCCGTCTGATCATCTAAAAATTGAAGAGCTTCTTCCGGCGTATAAATACCATTGATAACACCAACCATACTCTCAAAATATGTAGTTTCAAATTGTCCGAGCAATTTCATATTAGGACAAGTATCCGGACTTTCCCAATCATCATTCATCCGTTCAATCACTCTTGCAAACACCGGGTACTTATCAGCATCAATTTCTCCTTCATAACGGGTAACCGGCACACTCTGATTTTGTGCTGCAATAATTTCCGTCCCCTCAGGACCATAATAGAATTTTAAAAATTTAATAATAGCCTGATATTTTTCCGGATCTTCTTTTTGGGTCTTGGCTGATACACAATATGGGTGAGACGGTGCTTTCATGGAAATTTCCTGATTTCCAACTCCATCTTCAAATGTCGGTCCCCACCAGAAACCAATGCTATCCTTAAGGTCACTTTCATCAAATTTCTTTGTATCCCACGCACCGCTGTCAAACATTGCTGCCTGTCCACCAAGAAACATTTCTGTAGCTTCCCAGTATCCTATTGAAGAAGCATTATCCGGGAATGTTCCCTGCTCTGCCATATCCTGCAGTTTTTCATAAAACCGTAAATAGTCATCATTCAGCCACTTATCTGTTCCACTAAGGATTCCATCAATATGGTCAAAGAAACCATACCTGCAATGCATTGTCATAAGGGACCAGCTGCTCCATACATCCTTTGTTCCTCTTGCCATTGGAACAATTCCATTTTCGTTGAAAACCTTAACACAGTTCATGAAGTCTTCATAGGTTACAGGAATTTCCAGACCACACTGATCAAACAATGCTTTATTGTACCAGATCCCATTACAGAAAATCTCTGCAGGCAATCCATAAATAGCTCCATCCTTTTCCATTACTGAAAGCATACCGGGCAGAAATCCGTCCACGAATTCCTGATCATTAAGAATATCCTCTGAAAGATCTGCCAGCATTCCCGCCTCAGCCAATGCATCAGCATCGCCCTTTAATGAATAAAAAAGATCCGGCAAGCTGTCAGACTGAGATGCCAGCTTGATTTTCTGGGTATGCTCATCCTGTGCAGCCCCCGTCATTTCGATTTTAATATCAGGATTCTGTTTCATAAATTCCTGTACTACTGCATATACCTGCGGTGCCTGATTTTCAATATCCGCAACATGCTCTGCAAACGTAAAGGTAATCTCATCGCCCTCACTACTACTGCTGCTAATACTACTATTGCTGTCGCTCTGCGTTGTCTTCGAAGTATCAGTATTCGCTTTACCACATGCCAGTAATGACATTATCATTGTTCCTGTCAGGATTAAACCCATTATACGTTTTACCATTATTTTCCCTCCCATTTGTTTCATGATTAAAATTCTATTTGCTCCAAAATCATGCCATATCCTTCACTAATACCTGTCTCTGTCTGGAAAGTACATAATTCTTTTGCAATTAAAACATACCTCCGGAGTAATGTCTTAATTCACATTTTTTGTAACTATTCAGAACTCCATTCGCAAACTCACTGCTGCGCAGTTCCCTTTGCTCATGTAGTTACATTTTATTTAGTTAAAATTCTTACAGAATCCCTCACTATAAGCATCGGATCAATCACAAGCCGGACTGGAGTATGTTTCTTCTCAAGACCTGTTATTTCCATTAATATATTTTTGCATAGTGATCCTGCCGAATCGAAAGCATGACCTATCGTTGTAAACTTAGAGGCTGCTGCCCACGGAAGATCATCATATATAATCAGACTGATGTCCTGCGGAACCATAAACTTCATTTCCTTTAAAGCGCATACTGTAGAGGTTGCAATTGTTTCATTTACCGCAAGAATTGCAGATGGCTTTAATTCCTGAATCTTATTCTGAATTACTCCACGGATGCTGTCATTATATGGAATATCATATAAATAACGATCATCCACTTCTAATCCTGCTTCTTCAAAGGCCTTTCTATATCCATTGCTTCTCTGTGGAAATCCTATTCTGTATTTGTATAACATCAGGATATCTTTATGTCCATTTTGAATAAGATACTTTACTGCCTGATAGGTACCTAATTCATCGTCAAATAAAATCGCATCTGCTCCCGGATGTGTCTGCATAAAAAACTGTATTACCGGTTTGCCATCGCTGATCATCTTATTAATTTCCGGATACTCCTGATTCGAAAATGTTGCAAAAATAAGCGCATCAATCTTCATCTGTTCCAGACAGGTTATATTTTGCTTTTCTCTCGTCAAATCCTCATTGCTAAACAAAGTGACAATATCATATTCATCACCCAGCTCATCAATGATCATCTGCATTAACGTATTGGTAAAAGGGTTCGTAACTTCACTAAACATCATGCCCAACAGCTTACGCTTCTTTATTATAGAATGATGCGAATAGTTCAGTTCATCACACGCCTTAAGCACACGTTCTCTGATTTCATCACGCGTTTTATAACTGTCACTAAAAACTTTATATACAGTTGATACTGATACTCCGGCTTTCTGAGCCACATCCTGTATAGTACTCATATTTCTCTCCTATTTTGAATTGTTATACTCACAATACACCTTTTTAGAAAATCTGTCAATGGGTTTTTCTGATTTTCTCCGTATTTTATTTATTATTCTCTGTTTATTCTCCGGCAATTCTCTGTTTTTATTAGTTTTTATTTTGCTTTTCTTTTTTATCAGCTGTTTTTTGGTAACTATTCAGAGCCATGCAACTCTGAGGAATATATCCATCAGAGTTGCATGGCTCTGACCTTGAACGGATGATTTTCAAATCCTCTCAATCTTTCCAACTCAATCTCAACTACTTTTTCATCTTCTTCTAATAATTCTGTTTTTTCTGCCATAGGCAACTTCCTTTCCCTGAACGCACTCGCGTTACTCGCTCATTGTCGCGGCATTCGTCAAAGTCTCAAGCAAGCTTGGACCTTGACCCATTGCTCACGCAAAAAAGCTCGTCCAGAATAGATTGTTATTATCTAGTCTGAACGGACTCTTCCGACAGGCCTTATACCAGGCAAGAAAATTGTGTTATTTTTACTCTGATTTACACCCCAAATCTTATACTACATTGTGTCTTATCTCTCCGGGTGACAATCTGAAAAATAAATCCTGATGACAAGATTTCATTTTCGCTGACAAAATCCATTTTTCACTCACTTTTCGCTGACAAATTTGCCATCGAAATTGATAAAATTGCATGAAAAAAGCGGCAATGATTTTGTCTTCATTACCGCTAAAATGTAGCATCTCCTATAGGAATCGAACCTACAATAGGTCTTAGGAAAGCTCCAACCTATTGTCACTCTCTGTCAAGCTCTGTAAAGCTCTGAAAGTTAGCTGATTGTTTGTTCCAGCTAATAATCGGGGAATGCCTTGATATTACCATCGACATCTGTTACATGACCACCATGCTTCGTACGTTCGATCATGGTAAACAGTATTCAATTAAACTTTCCTATCGTAAGTACAAGATATTTTCTTGTCTACAATTAATTTCCCGCATACGAGACGGTTTGTCCATGCGTTTTTGACTGGCAAATTTATAAGCTGCTTTCATATTTTTAAACACGGACATAACCAGTAGATGGACCTGCACCAACTTTTGCGATATACCCACTCTTAACCAGATTCGTCAAAGTCCTTTCCACGGTAATTTTGCTTATATCAGGACAAAGCTCCATGATTTCTTTCTTTGTAATTTTACCAACCATGTTATCAATAACCGCTTTAGTTCTATCAGGCTTAGAAAGACTCCGATGCTTCAAATGCTCTACACGGCTTTCGAATTCATTGTATGCTTTCAGCATGATACCCAGATAATATTTAACAAAAGGCTCATAGCTGTTTTCGCCCTCATGCCAGCCAGTAGAACTTGCTTGAAGGGCTTCATAATATGTTTCTTTTGTCTTTTCAATCAGCATTTCCATACTGACATATTTTCCAACGATGTATCCCGCCTTATAAAAAAGCAGTAAAGTGAGCAAACGGCTCATCCTACCATTTCCGTCATTGAAAGGATGGATGCACAGAAAGTCCAGAATGAACATGGGAATCAAAACCAGTTTATCAATGCGGTCAGCTTCCCATGCTTCAAGGAAGCGAGTGCAAAGTTCTTTCATCGCTTCAGCAGTCTGCAATACGGGAACTAGAATAAAACGTGCCTTCTGATGGCCTTCGGCATCTGTTTCTGCAATTACATTATCGGAGTTCTTATAACTTCCGCCTGCAGACCCCTGTGAATAGGAGTACAGATCTCGATATAACTGCAAAATAATGTTCGGTCTTGGATTGATATGTTCATAGCCTTCGTGAATTGTGGAAAGTACTTCACGATAACCTGCAATTTCCTGTTCAGACCGATTACGTGGCTCTGCTTTCTGACTTACCAGTTCTTCCAAACGTCTGTTCTACATAATCTGCGGAACAGTCTCGTTTGTACGGATAAAAAAATAAACTGAGCCACGGCTGTTCCAACATGAAATCAGCCGTGGCCTTATTTATATCATTTCACTCTTTTTTGAAATAGAACAACACCACAGCAACAACTCAAATCGACTTAAAATTCCAGACTATTCGCATTCAGCAAGAAATATTTCATTCCCATGATGACAAAACCTTCATCATTTCTCCAAGGCTTTTTGCTGCCGTTTACAATGACGATCTTCTTGAAAGAGTCCGGGATATTACGCAGAGAATTGAACTCCTGCGTCTGTTTTTCTTCCGAAGTCATGTCATATGCAACCTGGATATAGTATCTCTGGTTTCCTTGATTCACCACAAAGTCAACTTCCAACTGCTTACGAACACGTTTGCCCTCTTTATCCTTATCGAAGATATCCACGACACCCACATCAACATTGTAGCCACGGATCAGCAGCTCGTTATAAACAATGTTCTCCATGATATGAGTAGGCTCCTGCTGTCTGAAATTCAGACGTGCATTTCTCAGTCCCAGATCAGTAAAGTAGTATTTCAGATTTGCACCGATATACTTTCTGCCCTTAATATCGTATCGGCTTGCCTTGGAAATCAAAAAGGCATCTGTCAAATGGTCGATATGCTTGGAGATGGTTTTATTAGCATAAGTCATCTGGCGCTCACTGGCAAAGGTATTGGCAATCTTTGAAGGGTTGGTCGGTGCGCCGATTGCAGATGCAAGCACATCAACCAGAATCCCAATCTCATCCACGTTCTGAATCTTATTTCTTTCAATAACATCCTTCAGATAGACATTTGCAAAGATGTTCTTCAGATAGTCCGCTTTCTGTCGTTCGCTCTGGAAACTTACGATCTGCGGCAATCCTCCGTAGATCATGTAGTCATCCCAGGCATCATCATAATCGCCGTCATAGACAGAATAAAACTCTGCAAAGGAGAGAGGGTAGATTCTAATCTCATCACCTCTGCCACGGAATTCGGTCACAATGTCGCTGGACAGGAACTTGGAATTACTTCCGGTGACATACACATCAATATTGCTCATGCGGAGCAGGCTGTTCAGCACTTCCTCAAATCGTGGCATGAACTGCACTTCATCCAAAAGGAGATAATACTTCCCGTCGTCTTTCATGGCATCCTTGATGTACTTGAAGCATACCTTGGGAGCTCTTAATTCCTCGTTCTCAATACCATCCAATGCAATTTCAATAATATGATCAACATCAACGCCGTTCTCCAGTAGGTATCTCTTAAAGATGGTAAACAGCAAAAAGGATTTGCCACATCTACGAATGCCGGTAATCACCTTTATCATTCCATTATCTTTTCGCTCGATCAGCTGCTGTAGGTAAGCGTCTCTTTTAATCTCCATCGTTACACTCCCCATTTCCGTGCATCTGCACACTTTTTAGTAATGAAATTCTATCACAGAACGACCTGAATTTCAATATATATTCCCATTTTATGTGCATCTACACACTTTTATGTAATGTTGATAAATATATTTTCAGATTTTTTTGATTGCAGTGTCTATAATCGATTACTCCAATCGTTATTATAGGTAGACAACAAAAAGAAGATGGTTCCGATGTTTCATTAAATATGTTCGTTAGACTTTTACGCAAAGGATTCTATCTCTTCTGCACCCTAATGCTTTTCGAATTCAGTTCAACAACTGGAAGTTAATTATAAAGGTCTTTGCAAATACACCATATCTACTAACTGTACTCCGCTCTCGTAGATTGGGTGATCGTAATTATCTGTAAAGAAATTTGATATAATATGTGAACGGACAAAACCACACTTTTCATAAAATGGTATTGTCAGTGGGCTATCGCCTGTTCCGACTTGCAGAATGGCGTATTGTTCTCTGTAATTATTAACAATAAACTCAATTAAGGCTCTTGCATAACCTTTCCCTTGATATTCTGGAACTGTCGCAATGTTCTTGATTTCGAGTATGTCATTTTTTTCATCCGTTATGACACACTCGCACTTGACCCCATTATCATCAAGTACATACATCTTGCCGCTATCAAGATAACGGTCAACCATATCTTCCTGCTCATCTGCTAATAGGAGCAAATCAAGATATTGTTTTTTATTCTCTTTAACTTCAATAATTTTCATCAATCGCACCTTCAACTTCCGATTGAACAAAATCGCTGCGCGATGGCCTGCCAAGGCTGTGGCGCAGTTTTATTTTTATTAAAAAGCAGTGGAATTACTTTCCATAATCCGTTATTGTTAAGTTACCACACGAAACAACTGAACTAAGAAAGCTCCACTGCCTATGATAAGAATAACATTTTTCAGTCTCTTCCGCAATCGGAATTATGACGCCAATGCACCTCCGAATAGGTAGATGTAATTATTAACACTACTTATTCTGGAGGTTTTATTATGTATAAAGATATTTTTGAATCCATCCGCAATGAAGCGGAAAAACGTAACCTGCGTGAAAGAACTATTCAATTGTATTGCTCTGATGTCAGTTACTTCCTTCGTTGGATTGGAAAAAATGTTTCTGATCTTACGCTTGAAGATGCGGAAAGTTTTCTTACTGCCAAACGTCTGGAAGGAAGGTCTCCTGAAACTCACAATCACTATCGGTCTGCAATAAAGTTCTTATATAAAAAGGTGCTGAAGATTGTCTGGGATGATGACACTGTTCCGGCTATGAAAAGAGAGCGAAATCTTCCTGCTGTTCTATCCCGCGATGAAATAAATGCAATCATTGA